>CAZIFP010000112.1:0-8826 GCA_964538105.1 uncultured Bifidobacteriaceae bacterium | reverse complement strand
TTGAAATGCACGAAGTCCGGCGTCTCCAGCAATTGCGGCAGCGTGATCTTGCCGTCGTAAGCCGTGTAGGTCGCGTAGTAGGTGAAAGTGCCGTCGTCATTCTGAAAACGCACGAAGCGCGCGTCCTCGATGCCGTTGCTCTGGCTGGGCGCGGACGGAAACAGCACGCGCTGGGAAATTTTGCTTTCCGGTGAGAAGTCCACTTCGTAGTTCGATTCGGCCAGCAACAGAATTCCGCGCGCCGCCCAAGCCGCCGTGGCGTCGGAAGTATCCGTCAAACCCGATGCAGCCAAAACCGCGTGTAGTTCCTTCAGCGTAAAATCGTCGTGCAACTGGGCCAGCACGCGTTTGCAAAAATCATTTTGCACGCCAGCCTCCTCCAGCTTATGCGTGAACAGTCCCTTGGTGTAGGCCACGTTCGGCACGCGCTCCGGCTCGGCGGCGAACGGCACGGGTGGCGTCATCGTAATGCGGTTTTGCGCGCGGATTTTGCCCTGGCGGAAAGTAATGGAAGAAATATGTCCTTCGCCAGTGGCGCGCAGACTCAGGATGAAACGCAATGCGCCCTTCGGCATGCCGGTTTGATCCGGATGCTGCACAATGGAGGGATTGAACAGCGCCGCCGACTCCGGCGAATACTCGTGTGTGAAGTAAGCGCCGATCAACAACTGCCGGTCCGGAGCCGGTTGCGCGCCGGGGTCGAGGTGATGCATCACCTGCGCGAAGCGCTCCAAGAAAAAATCTTCCACATGCTCGTGCCGGTCTGCAAATTCGCCGAGCACCTGGTGCAACAGTTTGACGACTTCCTCGTCCGGCAACGCCATGACGCGCGCCACGACGTGGCGTGAGATGTCATCGGTGGTGGGACGGAACGGACGCAGCAGCACGCGCGACCGGTCCGGAACCAGGGTCGGCCCGATGCGTTTGGCGTGGAGGATGGTTGTTTTCAATCAGGTAAAGTCTCGCCCCTATGGCCAGGATAGCGAGCAATGATTCCGCTTCTTTTTTATTCCGCCAACGGTTCCTTGAAACTCGTGAGCGTGTTTTGCAGCGCCTGCATTTCCGCCAGCGATAATAAAAAGGCAAGCGTGGATTCCGCGCCCTGGTTCTGGCTCAACCGGTCCATGTGCAATCCGTCGCGGCAGCCGCCGGTGGTCGGATCATAAAGCGCCAGCCCCAGATCATTGCGACCGAGAAACCACTCGAACGCGCGGCGCGCTTCCGTGACCCAGAACATGTCGCCCGTGGCATGATACGCCTCGATGCAGGCGGAAATTGTCACCTGGGCTTCGATGGGTTGCTGGTCAAAGACGGCGCGCTCATAACCGCGCGGGAAAAATCCATTCGAACCGACGGGCCGGAAAGAACCGGCATCCGAAGTCTGGATTTTGATCAGCCACCGCAGGGTCTTGAGGCCCAGTTCCAGCATCGCGGAATTTTTCAGGCTGCATCCGTTGAGAATCATCGCGTGCGGCAGCTTCGCGTTCGCATACGAAACCACCTCTTCAAACCAATGCCAGTCCTCGGTGGCGGCATCGGCGTGGCGTTGCATCAGTTTTGCCGTGAGCGATTCGCGGATCTGGTTTGCGCGCCGGTCGCCGCCGAACCGCCGCAAGTATTCATCAATGCCGATGAGCGTGAACGCCCACGCACGCGGCGACGAAAATTCGGCGGCCACCGGCAGCGCCTGTTCAAACAGTTCCGCCGCGAGCATTTGAAAACTTCCATTTCCCGCTTGCGACACGCACAAGCCCAGCGCCCACAGCGCGTGGCCCTGGCAGTCTTCCGAGCCGACCTCCTCCAGCCAGCGCCGGTCGAAACTCATGAAATTGCGGAACCGTCCAAGCTTGCGGTCGAAGGCGTGATTAAGATACGCCGCGTAGGTGGCGGCCTTCGCGCAGAGTTGCGGCGAATCCTGCCCCAGTTTTTTCAACATCAATGCCAGCACCAAAGCCCGGGCATTGTCGTCCGTGCAATAGCCTTCGGCGAAATTCCGAACGGTGAAACTTGCGTGTTGAAAGATGCCGGTCGAATCGCTCATCCGAAACAGATGATCCAGCTTAAGCTCCGGCAATTGTCCCGGCTGTTCATCGAGCGTTTTGATGGGAGAAGATTTTCGCCCGACAAAGCTATGATCGAGCCGCGCCTGTTCGAACGATTTGGCATAAAGCTGCGCCACACGGCTCCACACCATGTCGCGCCCGAGCTTGTAGGCGTTCTTGCGCATCGAATGACGCAGCGGTTCGTCTCGCAGCAAATCAACGACCGCGACCGCGATGGCCTGCGCGTCGCGGAATGGCACCAGCTTGCCGCGCTCCGCTGTCAATAATTCCGCCGCATGCCAGTAAGGCGTGGACACCACGGCGTTGCCCGCGCCGAAAGCATACGCCAGCGTCCCCGAAGTGATTTGCGACTCGGTCAAATAGGGCGTGAGATAAATGTCCGCCGCGCCGATGAAGCGCATCAATTCCTCCAACTCGACAAAGCGGTTGAAAAACACGACGTTTTTTTGCACGCCAAGATCTTTCGCGAGCCGCTCCAGACTCAAGCGGTAGGCCTCGCCCTCGTCGCGCAACAAATTCGGATGTGTCTGGCCCAACACGATGTAAACGACGTTGGGAAATTCCTTGATGATGTCCGGCAACGCCCGAAGCGCGTATTCAATGCCCTTGTTCGGCGACAACAAACCGAACGTGAGCAGCACCTGTTTGCCCGCCACGCCGAATTCGTCCTTGAAATAATTCGGGTCGGCGAACGGCATGTCGGGAATGCCGTGCGGGATGAGGTCAATCTTGTTTTCCGGCGCGTGATAAATGTTGCGCAGAAATTCACGGCCGCGTTCACTCATCACGACGAGCCGCGTCGAACGCCGGATCAACTCGCGCATCACGCGGCGCTGGTCCTCGTTCGGCTCGCGCAGGATCGTGTGCAGCGTGGTGACGATGGGCATCTGCAGTTCGCGCAGCAGGGCCAGCACATGACTGCCCGCCGGCCCGCCGAAGATTCCGAACTCATGCTCCACGCAGACCACGTCCACGTCCGTGATGTTCAGGAAATCCGCCGCGCGCAGATACGACGGCAAATCCTGCTCTGCAATCTCGAAGCGGACTTCCGGCGGATAATCATAACCGTCGGCACGATCATTCACCGGCACGACAAGACATTGCAACGCGGGAAATTCTTTCGCCACCGCGCAGCGCAAATCGGTCGTGAACGTGGCAATGCCGCATTTTCTCGGCAGATAATCACCGAGGAACGCGACCTTGCGGATGGCAGAGGCGGGCGGCATGAATCATTATGAGTCGGCGCGAAGGTTTTACCTACGAGTTTCGCCGCATATTATTTATCGGGTGGATTACAACCCGGCGGGCGGAACGACTGCCAGAGTGTGGAAACCAGTCCCGCGCCTTTCAAAATCGTCTGCCACCACGGAGGTTTTTCAGCGGCAGCGGGCTTATTGCGCCGGAAGTTCACCAGGCCGGCAACCAACGAAGCGGCGGCGGATGCGAGGGAACTGATGGTTTTTGCCTGGTGCACAAGCGTGCGGGCTTCGCCGGCCATGATCCGCCAATCCTGGACCAGTTGCGCGCGGTTGAGCTCACTTTCCGTAATCAAGAGTTGTTTCCGTAATTCAAGCGGCTTCATGCGAGAATTTTTTCCAGACATGCACGATCCTTTCGGAGCTGGTCGAGCGAGGCGGAAAGCGTCTGCCAGTCGCGCATCACGACAATGAGCCGCCGGTAAAGATAAAACCCGGATGCGGTGTAAAGGCCGGTCAAGATCAGAAGCGCAGCCCAAGGCGACCAAGCCCACAATAAAACCACAATTGTTGCCGTGAGCGTCAGTCCGGCGAGCAGGCCGAACGTAGCCACGCCGAGTGCCAGCAGGAAGGCGTGCAGGAGACGCTCGCGCTCCTCCTGCACTTCCACCGTCAGCAGTTCGAGCCGGTTTTCACCGATGGTCAGCAGCCGCCGCGCAAAGTGTTTCGAGGTCGTGGCCAGTTGCCGGAAGCTGACGGTGGATTCTTCCATAATGTGATCAGTCACATTTGCGGGAACACCGGCGCGCGAGGAGATAGCCGAGAATTGCCCCGACGCCGACGCCGATGGCGATGGCTTGATACGGATGTTCGTGCACGGCTTCGTCGGTGGCTTTCGCGCCGGCGACCGCCTTGTCGCGGACATTGCCGGCAATTTCCTTGGCGCGCTCCAGCGCGTCGGCGAGCCGCTTGCGGGCTTCCCCGACTTTTTCTCCGGCCACGTCGGCGGTGGCGCTCATCAATGCGCGTGCGTCTTCGGCGAGCGCACCGATGTCATTACTGGTTGCTTGTGTATGTTTGTTCATGCTTTTTGTGTTTTTTGTTTGTTTGCGTTTTTCAACGGTAAATTTTCCGCGTCGGCCCGGTGCGCGGCTGCCGGCGAACTCGCCACGGTCAGAACGGAGTTTCGCCCGCCGAACGGATTGGCCACGGTTTCCTTGGCCAGCGGATCAGGCATCCATTTTCCATCCACGATGAGGCAGTATTCGTAGGTGCCGGGTGCCAGGGAGGTTTCCTTCCACCAATTGCCAACGCCGGAGGAGTGCAGCGTCTTGGCCTCGGGCTGCCAGTGGTTGAAGGTGCCCGCGACACAAACGGTCTTGGCGGTCGGGTTTGTGAATTCAAAGCGGACCGGCACCAATTGTGTGCCGGCACCGGGGACGTTGTCGTGATTGTGATTGTGTTTCATAGTTGGTAATTCATCGGGATATTGGACGCTCGACTTTGGTAGAGCGTTTCCTTGCCCAACTCCACAATGCACCCGAAGTCCTCTTGACCGCTATGGGGTGTTACCCTACCAAGCAATTCTGCGAATGTAATTCTGCTCCGGCTTCAAAACGCTTGCGCAAGAATTTTAATAACCGCCAGACCAACTCCATCAGGCCGGATTTACTGCTCGATATTGGTGCCAAGGCTTTTCCTAGTGAGCAAGGAACGCCCTAGTCGCAGCCAAACTGCATAGAGACTAAAGATGGGTATGACCAAATTAAACCAACAAAGGGCGCAACAGGTATTGCGCCGGTATTCAAAGATCACGAGGCTGGCGAAGGTTGTGACGGGCCTCCTGATTTGCATGGCCTTCATCATGTTTGTGCGGGCACAGGCAAATGTAACCCTGGCCTGGAATCCAAGCACCAATCCGATCGTGGCGGGTTACAACCTCTACTACGGCGGAGCCAGTGGCGTTTATACGAACAAGATATCGGCCGGAACTGCCACCAGCTTGACAATTCCCAATCTTGTCATCGGAGCCACTTATTATTTTGCGGCGACCACTTACAGCGCAGCCGGGGCGGAAAGTGCGTTGTCCGGCGAAGTGGCTTACATCGTGCCATTGCCTGTTTCCGGATTGCAGCTTGGTGTAAACGCCTCAAAGCAGTTTGTCCTGACCATGACCGGTCCGGTCGGCCACACCTATGACATTCAGGCGACGCAGGATTTCAAAACCTGGACGGTCATCGGCACCGTGACGGTGGGCACCAACGGTTCGTTTTCCTTTACGGACACGAACGCGGCAAGTTTTTCGAGGCGCTTCTATCGCACACACGGATAAACCCCGCCTTGATGACCGGCTCAAACGCCTGCCATCCCGGCCGGTGCTGGCTGCCGCAAGCCATTACCATAATTCATGGCCGTGCGCCTTGAAACGCCGCTTGATCTTGTCCCACGTTCCGTTGAGCAGGATTGTCCGTTCAGGACAGCCGCCCGCCTTGTCCGGATGCGCGCAAACAATCTGCTGCCGGTAGAGCCAGCGTGCCTGTTCCAAAACCTGCAGATGATTGATGCTTCGCGACCAAAACGATCCGTTGTCACTCACACGCCGGACGTAAAGCATCTGCCTCGGCACACCCAGGTTTTTTAACAAGGTGACGATTTGTCCGGTGCGTCCGGTAATTTTGGGATGGTTGCACCGGGACCGGTCAAGCGACATCACGTTCATGGTTCGTCCGGTTGAAAATTAAATTTCCTGTGGAATCAACCCCTCGCGCAGCGCCAGCCGCACCAGGCCCGGGATGTCATGCACCTTCAAACAATTCATCAGCTTCATGCGATGGTATTCGATGGTCTTGGGGCTGACCTTCAAAATTTCGCCGATTTGCTTGGTGTTCTGGCCTTCGGCAATCAGTAGGAGAATCTCGCGCTGACGGATCGTCAATGGATCCAGCGGACTCTTCGGGTCGGCAGTTCCATCCGGGGTAATGTTTTTGAGGAGCCGCGTGGAGATTTCCGGTTGCAGGTTCACTTCATTGTGAACCACATTTTGCAAGGCCGTTTCAGCTTGCTCGGTGCGTGTCTCGGCTTGTTCGGTCCGGGTTTCGGCCTTTTCCGTGCGCGTCTTCGCCTGTTCCGTCCGGGTTTCGGCCTGCTCGGTTCGTGTCTCCGCCGATTCTGCGCGGGTTTTGGCCTGCTCCGTGCGTGTCTCAGCCTGCTCCGTCCGTGCTTCCGCCTGCTCAACCCGCGTCTTTTTGCCGGTCACGCGCGCCGGTTCAACTTTTTTTCTCATTGCGTCTTCAGCAAAATAGGCGGAGGGACTAAGCGGTAGCCATGGGGTGTTTCCCTACCGAATATTTTCCGCAACAGCAGATGAGTTGGAAGAAAGGCCGCCAGCCACAGCCCGACCAGCAGCAGGACAACAAAAAGGTTCTGGTTGATCCAATGTTGCGGCTGCTGGTCGTTGAAGCCGTAAACATAATTCAAGTTGACGGGAATGTTCGGGTCCGCCAGATGCGCGCCGGCGGGCGGCGTGAACCAGTAGCAGACGAGCACCAATCCCGTGGCTAGGCCGGTCCAGGCCCGCAAAGCCCGTTTGTCGTAGCCCAAGCGGAACAGGAGCCAGACGAGCAAGATGGGCAGCCAGCCATGAAACAGCGACAGCCCGCGCGTGAACAGCGGAATGTGCGGATCAAACATATAACCGGTCAGATTCAGCAGGTGAAATCCCAGCAGATGGCCGCCGAAATCCGCCAGCCAGACGCATTGCGGCAGCAGGATGCCCACGGCGCACATGCTGATGAGCAGCGAATTTTCCAGCCACATGCCCGCCACCGTGAGCATCAGGGCGGCATCGCAGAACCATAAAAAATTGGTCAGCCCGTAGGTGCGCAGATAAACCGGCACGAGCACGGCGAGGAATGCCGTAACGGCCAGCTTGGCGGCCAGCGGAATGTTGCCGGGGAACCTTTTCAAATCGCTTGCCGGATTGCGGGCGCGGACTACCGCACGAAGACCACGGGCGGGCCAACGACGACCACCGGGACGGGTGCCACGACCACCGCGTCATGATGTCCGTATCCCTCGTGCCCGTGCCCGCCGTCTTCTACCGGGACGGCAATACAGCCGGTGAGGGCGAGGAGACACAGGGTGCAGACGGGCAACAGGAGCAATGTTTTAATATTCAATTTCATTTGTGGAGTGACAGTAGACGATGGATGGGCACTCCACCATGGGGTGTTACCCTAACGCCAAATGGATGGCGGCGTGCCGCTTCACTAACCTCCGTGCATGGCCAGAAAATCAGACGCGGAATCAACCGCCAGGACGCTATGCCATTCTGCATTCTTCATTCATCCTTCTGCATTTACCTGCGCCTGCCAGCCACTACGTCAAGGTCATGCCCGACCAGATTTTCGGGGAAAATAATTTAACCAACTGAACCAACAGGAACATGCTTGCTGCTGTGCGTGAAATAAAAGCGGAAATCAAACGCGGCGTTTGCGTGAATGTCTTGGCAGATTATATTGATTGAGCGCATGAAAATCCGATTAATCGCACTTTTAGTGCTAGCCATCACCGTTACTGGTTTTGCGGGTCTGACTCAGGAGACAAACCAGCCGGCAAGACCAATCCCCATTGACCCGCGCGCGATGGAGATGCAAATGGCCATCCTTAAAGACCAGGACATTCACAAGGTTGGGGAATTGCTCAAGCAGGGGGTGGACATCAATGCCCCAATCGGCTGCGGGACGTATGGCCCGCTGGATGGTGCCGTGGATAGAGCAAACCTTGACATGCTCAAGTTTCTCTTGGCGCATGGAGCCAAACCCCGGGGCCGCGAACTGCCGCAAGCCGCTTTTATCGACAACCCGAAAACCGCCTTGAACTTCGTCAAAGTGTTGTTAGCTGCCGGCGTCAATCCCAACGCGACCAACACACCCATCGGCTCCGCCTTGGGCTGTGCTGCTTATCAGGGTAACCACGATTTGGTGGTATTGCTGCTTGCCCAGCCCCATATCAATGTCGATGTGCCGGACGGGGGCGGCGACACTGCCCTGATGTATGCGGCTGACCACGGTTCACAGGACATCGTGGATTTACTGATGAAAGCCGGGGCCAATCCAAACCTCAAAGACTCGTGGGGGCAGACGGCTTCGGATATGGCCGAAAGAGTCATGGCGGAAAAAAATGCTGTCGAGCCATACGTCTATGTCAGCGGAAGAGTGGTTAAACCCGGTTGTTATCAATGGATTCAGGGAATGACCGCGCTTGATGCCATTCACGCTGCGGGCGGTTTCACTAATTTTGTCTCCGGCCCGATTCTGATCACTCACATAGACCGCACCTGCGAGATTTGGGTCTATCCACCAGCCACGATCGATCCCACCAACCAGCCACCAGTGCTCAGTCGGAACAACAGTATATATGCACGTATTTTTTGATAGGGCGCGGTCATAATGACGCGCCGGCTGCGGGCTTCGTCATCCGCCCTTAGTTTGTAGGAGACGAGGTGACGAGGCTCATTTTAATCCCAGTTGCAGGTTTTCAATTAGAGCCTCCTCACGTCGGCTCCT
>CAZIFP010000111.1:0-8866 GCA_964538105.1 uncultured Bifidobacteriaceae bacterium | reverse complement strand
TCGTCATCGAGGCGTGGCACAAATTGTGATCCTTGCACGGCGCGAGGCCGATGACCTTCGTCGCGTGTTTGAACGGCGTGTTGAAAAACGTCCATTCCTTCAAGACCTCGCCGTCAAGCGACAAGGGCGCGAAGGAATTCGTTTCCGGATACATCAAATCCAGATTCATGTCCGACGCGACGGCGGTCAGGCCGCTCTTGAAGAAGCAGCCGGTCGGCGAATTGATGGGATTGTCGGCGACCACAACCTTGCTCGCGCCGGCCTCGAAACACAGCTTGGCCACGGCGCGCAGCGCGTCGGGATGCGTTGTCGCCGCGAGGGCAGGAGGCCGGTCGAAGGCGACGTTCGGCTTGATCATCACCACGTCGCCATGCTTGATGAAACGGTCCATGCCGCCGAGCGCGGTCATAGCGGCGCGGATGGTTTTTTCGTGGTCCGTGCCGTGCGCGATGGCGAGCGACGGCAGCACCTTGCTGGCCTCCGGCGCGTAGCTCTTGAGCTGGAGACCTTTTACCTTTTCAAATCCGGGGACAAAGTGATTCGGCTGCCAGAGTTTGCGCGCGGCGAGGCCCGAACCGGCGATGAGCGCGCCTGTGATGCCGAGGCGGACGAGAAATTCCCGCCGGCTGACGGAATCTTCCGGCAGGCATGACGAACCGCCATGGTTTTCAGGACTCATTTCAACCGTTAGCTAATCTATTCACTTTATTTCACCGCGCAAATACTTTTCGACGAACGCCTGCGCGTTGGTTTCGTCCGCCGCGTCGAACACGCCACCCAGTTCGCCGGCGCGCTGATAGACCACCTTCCATTTACCGAAGACCTGCGCGCTGAAAATCTTTCCGCCGTTCACGCCCGGCAAATTTTCCGCTTTGCCGAAACGTGTGCAAAAATCCTGAAATGACTGCCACGCCTTCGCCGCATCATCGGGCGTGGCAACCATGATGAAATAGGGCAGTTCCGCGCCGTTGAAATTATATTTCGCCTGAAACACATCCTTGAACGCCGCCTGGCCCTGCGCGTTTTCCGGCACGAACGACACGCTGTCGGCGATCATCCCGGCGGCGGGCAGCTTGCGCCGGCCGGCGAGGCCACTGTCATCCGCCGGCAGTTCCTTTGCGCGATTTTGCGCGATGGCCTTGGCGGCGGCGAGCGTTTCAGGCTTCACATCCGACGCGATGATCTGCATATAGACGGCGCCCTGCCGGAAAAAATAGCCCATCTCACCGGAATAGCCGTCGGGCGCAAAATCCAGCGGCCCGCCCCTGGGATCGCGTTCGAGCGCGAACATGCCGAACGCGTCCACCGGCGAGTCGAAGCTGTATTCATAAACATCCACATAGCTGCCCGCCGCCGCGACGACGTTGAACGAGCGGCAACGGAGACCGACAACATTAAAATTTTGATAAGCCGGCGCGCGGCCGTCAATTTTCTCAAACAGGTTGTCCGAATCATAAAATTCAGTGTCGGACATCGGCTTGATTCCGGCGAGGGCGATTTCGAGCGGCTCGCCTTTGACCGCCGGTTTGGGCGTGTCGCTTGAACCTTCCGCGCCGCCTTCGGCGGAAGCATCAGCCGCGACGGCGGGTTTTTCGGCGACGGATTTTGGAACCTCGGCGGAAGCCGGGCTTTCGGCTGTATTTTCCGGCGCGGACGGCGCGGTGCCGGCCTTGCCTTCAACGGCGGCGGTGGTGGATTGCAGTGAGTCGGCGCGGACGGCAAAAATATCGGGATTAAAATGTCTGCCCTTGATGGCAATGGCGATTCCGATGACCACCATTAAAATGACGATGACGATGCTGGAGATACGTTCGGCCAGTGGAACCCTGGTGCGGACAAACTCTTTGCGGTTGGCGGCGGCAGGTTTTTTCTCGTTCGCCATGAATAAAAAAATCAGGAACCACGAAACACACGAAATGACACGAAAGAAAGATTTTTAACGCAATTCTTTCGCGTGGTTCGTTTATTTCGCGGTTTCATCTTCAGGCGAAATAGCGTTCGGCGCGGCGGACGATTTCCGGATAATCGGTCTTGAAGTGGCAGGCGTTACGCAGTGCGGCGAGATTCACCTTGCTCGTGTCGCGATGTTCGGCGGCCAGCGCCTGATAATATTCGCGCGCCTCGGTGTTGCCGTCCTGCTCGTAATAGGTGACGAACCGGGCGATGTCCTGAAATGCGAAGTTCGTCTGTTTGCTGGCTTCCTCGCACGCGGGACAGCCGGTGCACATCGTGCGGCGGCCGGCGAGGATGGTTTCGCGGAGCAGTTCCATGTGCGCGAACGAGAGCGGTGCCTTGTAGCTGCGCGCGGCGGCGGAGCTACTGGTCATCTGATCCACGTTATCAATCATGTTACAGATGACGGAAATGCGCGGGTCGCTCCACGCGGATTGCAACACGGCTTGGTGCGTGGTGAGACCGAGCTTGTCGAGTTCCGGCAGGCGCTTCGGCACGTCCTTGGTGCTGCGCATGGTTTTCATGGCGACGAGACCGATGCCGGCCGCGTGCGCGGCGTCGAGCGCCTTGTCCAGCGGGCCGCCCTTCGGATAAAACGGATTGAACGCAAGCATGATGATGTCCAGAAACCCGCCTTCCGCCGCCGAGTTCACATAATCCGTCAGCCGCCCGTCGTGGCAGGAAAAGCCGACCATTTTCACCTTGCCGGAGCTTTTCAGCGCCTCGGCGGTTTTTTTGTAGGCGTCGCTTTTCGGCCAGTTCACGGATTCCTGGCCGTATTCATTGGTGCCGAGGCCGTGGATATAAAAGGCGTCGAGATACGTCGTGCCGCAGGCCGCAAGCCGCCGCTCAATCATCTCCAGCAACTGCTCCGGGCCCTTGTGCGGATGATCCTTGGAGACGAGAAAAATTTCCTTCCGCCGTTCCGGATATTTGGCAAGCCACTGCGCGAAGATTTTTTCCGACTGGCCCTTCATGTAGCAGTCCGCCGTGTCGAAATAGCGGATGCCCATGGACCACGCGATGTCAATGTAATCGGGGCTCAACGCCGACATCATGCCGCCCATGCACAGCATCGTGACCTGCCGTCCGCTCCTGCCGAGTTGGCGGCGCGGCAGCACATCGGCGGACGCGGGCGCATCGGCGGCACCGGCGGTTTGCGTGAGCAGCGACGGCGCGGCGGCGAGCGCGACCGGAAGCGTCAGGGTGGACTTGAGGAAATTCCGGCGGGAGGTGCCAAAATGATTTTCTTTCATAAGCTGGCTAATTTTTTTCACCGTAGCACTGGTTCCAGCCAATGACAAATGAAATTACCGGGTCACCCACCCGTCGCAAGCGGAAGCGGGCCGGCGGGACAGCGGGCGGACGGCGGTCGACTGCCTAAAAAAAATCTCAAAATAGGACTGGCATTTTCAAGCGGACGGCGTTTAATTGCCTTCAGATCATGAAACCGACACGACCAATGCAAAAACCGCCAACCTTCAACCCGGAGGACTTCCCATGGAACTGCATCATCCGTTCGTAAAGGAATTCCCGCAACACCGCGAAACCATCCGCTCGCTCCGGCTCGGCGACGGAAAATTCCGCGCGATGTTCGAGGAGTATCACCAACTGGACGACGAAATCTGCCGCATCGAGGACGACGTGGAATACGCCAGCGACCAGCAGATTGACGAGCTCAAATTCAAGCGAGCGAAATACAAGGACGCGCTCTACGCCGCCGTGCGGAAGCACGAGGCAACCATACCGGTTCATTAAAATTCAAATGGCGGAAACGCCATAACGAAGCTGATCCAAGGCGAGATTAGATCGCCGGCAAATAATTTATATCAATTCTAAATCAGGAAAAATCCCCGGCTGTGGATTTCCGCCACAGCCGGGGATTTTTTGTTTGGAATTTTAGTGCGAATTGTGGCTGTCGTGCTCCGCCTTCCGTTTGGCGGCCTCGGTGATGACTTTTTCCGCCGCGTCGCGCGGCATTTCCTCGTAGTGGCTGAACGCCTCGGTGTGGACGCCCGCCCCGCCGGTCAGCGAACGCAGCGTGCTGGAATAGTGATACAGTTCCGCCGTCGGCACGCTGGCCTTGATGATTTGAAACGCGCCTTCGGCCTCGATGCCCATGATTTTTCCACGCCGCGATGACAGGTCGCCCATGACCTTGCCCATGAACGCTTCCGGCACCTGGATCTCGACCGTCTCAATCGGCTCCAGCAACAGCGGCTTGGCGGCGGTGAACGCTTCCTTGAACGCGAAGTAGCCGGCGATCTGAAACGCGATGTCCTTCGAGTCCACCGGATGCATTTTGCCGTCGTAGAAATCAATCTTCACATCGGTCACGCGGCAACCGGCGATGACGCCTTCAGTGCAGACCTGCGCAACACCTTTCTCGACGGACGGCACGAAATTCCGGTCCACGTTTTGCCCGACGAGCGACTGTGTGAATTCCACGCCGCTGTCGCGCGGCTTCGGCTCGACGCGCATCCAGACTTCGGCGAACTGGCCCGCGCCGCCGGTTTGTTTTTTGTGGCGGTATTTGGATTCGCCTTTGCCCTTGATCGTCTCACGATATTTCACGCGCGGCTCGGCGAGTTCGACATGGACGTTGTATCGGCGGCGCAAACGGTCGGCGACGACTTCCAGATGCAGTTCACCCTGCGCGGAAATGATCGTCTGGTGCAGCTCGCTGTCCACGACATAAAGAAACGTCGGGTCTTCCTCGTGCAACGCGGCAAGGCCGGTGGCGATCTTATCCTCCTCGCCTTTCACGCCGGCGACGAGCGCGGCGTGGATGTTCGGCTTGGGATAAACCACCTTCGGCAGCGTCACCGGATGTTTCAGCGTGCAGAGCGTGTTGCCGGTGTGCGTGTCCTTGAGCTTCACCACCGCGCCGATGTCGCCCGCACCGAGGGAGTGGACGGCCTCGCGGGTCTGGCCATTGAGCAGAAAAATCTGGCCGACGCGCTCGGTGATCTTGCGGTCGCTGTTGAACAAATCCGTGCCGGTCGTGATCGAACCGGAATAGACGCGGAAAAACGACAGCTCGCCGAATTGCGCCTCGGTCATGTGCTTGAAGACATAGGCCACGGTTTCGGCGTTTTCGAGCACGACCTCGGTTTCGTCGCCATTGGCGTCAATCGCCGGGACGTTTTTGCGATCTACCGGCGACGAACCGTATTTGGCGATGAAATCCATCAGCCGCGCGACGCCGATATTTTTTTCCGCCGAGGCCGCGAAAAGCGGAATAAATAATTCTTTCTGCACCGCCGCGTGGATGCCGGCGCGGAATTCCTCCTCCGACAATCCGCCTTGCTCGAAATATTTGCTCATCAGCGAATCGTCCGATTCGGCGATGTGCTCGATGAGTTCGTTGTGCAGTTGCTTCACGTGTTCGGCGAGTTCGCCGGTGGCGGGCTCCTCGGTGTATTTGCCGGAGCCGTCGGTCGCGTAAGTCACGACTTCATTTCGCAACACGTCGAGCGTGCGGTTGAAGCCCGGACCGGCGCTGACCGGCACGCTCAGCGGAAAAACATGCCGCCCGAAATGTTCCTGCGCGCTTTTCAGCACGCCGTTGAAGTCCAAATTCTCGCGGTCAAGCGCGTTGACGACGATCATTTTCGGGATGCCATAGCCGGTGGCGTAATTCCACACGCGGTCGGTGCCCACGCCGAGTCCGTGCTGCGCGTGGATGACGACCAGCGCGAAATCGCCGACGCGCAGCGCGCCGAGACCTTCGCTGATGAAATCAAGGTAGCCGGGCGTGTCAATCAGGTTGAACTTTTTGCCCGCCCAGTCGGCGTGCATCAGCGTGGCGGAGACGGAAATCTGCCGCTGTTTTTCGCTGACGTGATAATCGGAAACGGTCGTGCCGTCGGCGATGCTACCCATGCGCGTGATGACACCCGCGCAGCGAAGCATCGCCTCGCTCAACAGGGTTTTGCCGCACGAGGCGTGGCCGACGATGGCGAAGTTGCGGATGTCCGCCGGAGGATAATTTTTCATAAGCCTGAATCACATAAGGTTTCCTGGTTGGAAGCGGGAATGATGACGGGGACATTTCACATCCAAACCGGCATGAATGACAAGACCAAATTTTCACCGGCCCGCCACGCCGGGGCGAAACTGTCGGTTTCAGGCGCGGTGTTTCCGGGCAGTCTTTCCTGCCGCGAGAAATTTTTCCGCGTATTTGCCGAGCAGGTCGGCTTCCAGATTCACCGCGTAGCCGACTTTGCGCTCGCGCAAAACCGTGACTTCAAATGTGTGCGGGATGATCCAGATGCGGAAACTTTTTTTCTGGACCGCTGCGACCGTCAGACTGATGCCGTCCACGGCGATCGAGCCTTTGAAAACGACGTAACGCATCACCTCCGGCGGCGCGGCGATGTCGAGGACATGATCCTTGCCGGCGCGTTCCCAGCGGATGATTTTGCCGAGGCCGTCCACATGGCCGGTCACGAAATGCCCGCCCAGCTCGCCGTTCGCGCGGAGCGAGCGTTCGAGGTTCACGAGCGAACCGACCATGGCGAATTGAAAATTGGTCCGCCGCCAGCTTTCCTGGAGCAGGTCAAATTGAATCAGCTTCGCCTTGCCGCGCGGCGTGACTTTCACCGCCGTCAGACAGCAGCCGTTGACCGCCACGCTGCCGCCGACCTTCAAGCCGCGCCCGCAAACGCCGGCGCGCACGGTCAGCTCGATGGATTTTTTGGCCGGCGTGATTTTTTCGATGACGCCCGCTTCTTCGACAATGCCGGTGAACATGGGGGAAATCTAAATCGGTTCGGAAACCACGTCGAGCCGTGTTTTGGCAATCACACAACACGCTTTGTGGTGCGACTGGCGTTCTCGTTGGAGTCCAAGCTTTAGCTTGCTCCGTAGCCGCCAGTCTGGAGACAAGCTAAAGCTTGGACTCCAACGTGGCCGTCAGCAGCAAATCGTCTCCCAGCCTGCGCCACTCCACATCGCTGAGTTGAAGCGCGTCGGCCAAACTTTTCGCGCCATCGCCGGCGACCGCCTTGCGCGCGTCGCGACCGCCCAAAATTTTCGGCGCGTAAAAAAAACATACGCGTTGCGCGAAGCCGCCGAGCAGAAACGACGCGTTCGCCTCGCCGCCACCTTCCACCAGGAGGCTCGTCACGTTTGCCGCGCCGAGTTTTTTCAAAAGCCAGCGCAGATTAATTGCGGATTGCGGATTGCGGATTGCGGATTTGGAAATGGGCGCAACAATTACATTTACCTTTTTTGCCAAAGCTGCCACGCGATTCTTCGGTGCGTTCCTGCCAACCACGATGGTCGTCAGCGCCGCAAACTCGTCACTCACCACTTTCGACGTCAGCGGTGTCCGCGCCTGGGAATCCAAAATGATCCGGCGCAATTTTGGATTTTGGATGTTTTTTCCCGGTCGCGCCGTCAGGCTTGGATCATCCGCAAGAATCGTATTGATGCCGGCGAGAATCGCATCGCTGCCCAGACGCAATTTCATGCCGTTCGCACGGGCTTTTTCGCCGGTGATCCATTTGGACTCGCCGCTCGCCGTGGCGATTTTCCCGTCTAGCGTCATGGCGGCTTTCAAGGTGACGAACGGTATGCGGTGGACAATCCAATGGTTGAACGCTTCGTTCAGCCTCGTGCACTCGTCAGCTAAAATTCCATGGACAATTTTAATTCCAGCGCTGCGCAAAATCTTAAAACCTTTGCCCGCGTGCTTCGGATTCGGGTCGGTTGTGCCGACGACAACCTTTTTGATTCCAGCGGCGATGATGGCATCCGTGCAGGGCGGCGTGCGGCCGCGCGTGCAACACGGTTCGAGCGTGACGTAAAATATCGCGCCGCGCGGCGAGTGGCCGTTTTTTTGCGCGTCGCGGAGCGCCTCGATTTCCGCGTGCGGCAAGCCTGCGCGCCGGTGCCAGCCGTGGCCGATGATTTTTCCGCCTTTGACCAAAACCGCGCCGACCATCGGATTCGGCGATGTTGCGCCGAAGCCTCGCCGGGCGAGCCGGAACGCAAGGCGCATGAACTGGACGTGAGACATCGCCGCGCATCCTAGCCGCTGACGGGAACCGGCTCAAACGGAAAGACGGCAGGTTCCCGTCCGTTGCGTCGGGTTGCAGCCCATCTCAATCCATCACCGCCGCGAAGCGCAGGCCGCGCGTGCTCACGCGCAGCTCCTTGAAACCAAACTCTTCCATCACCACTTCGTAAATCAGCACACCGGTCAGAATCACGTCAACGCGGGTTTTCGGCAGTCCGTGAATTTCCCTGCGTTTGACCAGCGGCAGTTTCCATAAATTTTTCCGGCGCGCTACGATTTGATCAAAGCTCAAGACTGTGCGCTCAATTTTCTCGCGGTCGAAGCGGTCCAACTTTTTCTCGATGCGCGCAAGGATGCTCGTGGTGCCGCCGGTGCCGACGAACCGGATTTCGCCGGCTTGCTTTTTTAAGGCGGGTTCGAGCTGCGGACGGACTTCGTGAGTCAGAAAATGTTGCAGCCAGTTGCGGCAGGCATTGAATTCACTTTTCCTCGGCGGGTCGCTGTGCGGAAATTGTTCCATCAGCCGCACCGTGCCGAGCGGGAAGCTGCGGGCAAAACTTTTATTTACGCCACGACCCAGAATAAATTCCGTGCTGCCGCCGCCGACATCCAGCAGCAGCAACGGCTGCTTCGCCAGTTCCGGATCGGTGGCGACACCCTGGAATGCCCATTCTGCCTCGCGCGCGCCGGAGATGATTTCGGATTTCAAGCCGCAGGCCCGTTCGATGGAGTCCGTCAGGTCGGCCGGGTTCACTGCATCGCGCGCGGCGCTGGTGGCGATGACCCGAATCGAGTCGGCGGCTTTTTCGCGGGCGATTTCCGCAAATTCCCAAACGGCCTCGGCGGTGCGGGCGATGGGTTCAGGCTGGAGCCGGTGCGTTTCGTAGA
>CAZIFP010000110.1:0-8868 GCA_964538105.1 uncultured Bifidobacteriaceae bacterium | reverse complement strand
GTGGCGACCCGCTGGGGCACGCAGGATCAACTGATTCAAATGGTGCAGATGGCGCACCGGTTCGGCATCCGCATTTATTTCGACAATGTGATGAACCACCGGAGTTCCACGGTGCCGGGCTACCCCGGCTCGGGCATCGCGACCAATTATTATCCCGGCCTGGTTCCGGGCGACTTTCATCTGCAAACCGTTTCCGGCGGGTATCAAAACTGGCCGTCCATTGGCGATCCTTATTGGTGCGACATACCCGTGGTGCAGAATCAACCGTTGCTGGGACTGTGCGACCTGGCGCAGGAACCCGGCTCGGTCAATTGGAACTTCGGCACCAACCTCGGCAACACCGCGCCCAAACCGAATTTTGTCCGGTTTCCCAACCGCCCGGATTTATACATGGACACCAACAGTCCGTTCCTGGGCGGCGCCAGTTGGGGCGGCTGGCATGGATTCAACGGCACCAACGGCCAGCCGGTGCCGGAAGATGTGTCAGTCTATCTCTGCCGCGCGGTGGCGTGGACGCTTTACATGACCAAGTGCGATGGCTTCCGGCTCGATGCCGTCAAGCATGTGCCCTCGAGTTTTTTTGGCAACAACCCCAGTTCAGGCAACCAGACGGACGATCCGACCTTTGCCGGCTACACCGGTGCCATCCAGGCGATGTATGATTATGTGCATGGTTATGGGAACAATGTCACCGGCAACGGCTATGTCGAGACCGACGGCAACCGCAACAGTCTTTTTGACACCGAAGCCCCGCGCAACGACGCGATGATTTTTGGCGAGCATATTTCACCCGCACCGGATTTCTTTCAATACCTCGGAGCCGGAATGCGTCTGGAAAACCAGCCGCTTTACGGCCAGTTGAACAATGCCTTCAACGGCGGATCATCGCTCGCGGGCATGGATGGCCGCGACTACTTTCCCAACTATTCGAACTGCGATGGCAGCGGCAATTACAGCATGGCGCAAGGCGTCAATTTTTCGATGGACCAGGACTATGGCTACAACGCAAACCTGGGTTTGGAGGACGCCTACCTCTTCATGCACGAAGGCCTCCCGATGACTTATTCGGACGGCTACAATCACAATTCTGCCGGCGGAACTCCGGTCGTCAGCTATGCCAACTACCTTGGTGAGTTTGGTGACACCACCATGCCGGACACGATGTGTGTCCACAACCAGCTAGCACGCGGAGGCACCTGGTCACGCTGGAGCGACCAAAATATAATCGCGTTCGAACGCTACGATTATCGTGAGGGCAACGGCGCCCAGCCTCAAACGCAGGATGTCGCGCTGTTCGCCATGAACGACAAGACCGGCTACCCCGCCGACATTTCTTTCGACGACGGCGTGACCCGGACGAGCGACGGATATTATCTGAATTCCGCCTACACGACCTCCACCGCGGTTTCCAATTCGCGCGGCGTGGGTCTCGTGGTTGGTTTTGCGCCCGGTTCCGTGCTGGCACAACTCGCCAGTTCTTCGCCGACCGGCGGACGCGCCTACACGAAATTGCTGGTGCATGGTGCGACGAACAGTCTGTCCGCCGCGCAGGCGAGCGCGAACGCCGCCGATCCCGCGCAACGGCTGATTTATGTCGGCGGCCAGGCCATTCCCAGCGGCGGTGGCGCGATTGAACTGACCGTTCCCAGCGCCAGTTGGGTGAACTACGGCTACCAATGGCCGGAGGCAAGCCGCGCGAACATTTCCACCAACGCCATCATCCTGTGCCAGGGCGGCGTTGAGGTGCCGCGCATCACGGTTTATCGCACCGACGGCACAAATGGCGACACTGGCTTCAATCCAATATATCCCTTCAAAATGCGCGGCAGCGTGGATCAATTTGGCAACGTCATCGGCGGCGCGAATGTTTCCAATCTCACTTACGCCATTGATGTGCCGATCGTGACCAACGCGAATTTTGACATCCTGGTCCGCAGCGACGCCTCATGTTCCAACACGCTGGTCAAGCTGGACGGCGGCGTTGATTTGAACAGCCAGATGGGCCTCGGCCCGACGAGTTACACCGGCCTCGCGCCGACCAATTTCCCCGACCTGCGTGACAATCCGCCCGGCTACGCCGACGATGTGTTCCTCGGTTACGAGCAAACCGCTTTCCAGTTCCGCAACGGCCCGGAAAAATTTGCGGCAAAAAATACGTTGAGCAACACCATCGTTTCGCTTGGCGCGGAAACCTATTATTACACTGTAGGCGGAAGCAGCAACATCGTCTCCGGTTCCGGCTACGGCCAGGGTATCGGCCAGACGGCCACGTTTGTTTATCATGATCCCGCCGCCCCGGTGACCGCGACCAATACCGCCGTCGCAACCCAGCGCCTGCCGCTAAGTCCGGCAGCCGGCCAGTCGGCGGACATTTATGTCAAGGTTGGTTATCAGTTTCAAATCAACACCTGCTTCATTTATTACACCACCGACGGCAGCAACCCCGAAGGCGCGTTTGGTGTCGGCAAAGGGACCACGCAGGTCGTGCAGGGATCGTTTGTCAACCACGACAATCCGACCGCCAGCATTGATTGGTGGAAGGGAACGATTCCCGCGCAGCCCAACGGAACACAGGTGCGCTACAAGGTTGCGCTGTTCAATGGCGGCAGTGTCAATGCCGGCCAGAGCATCCTGCCGATTTCCGACGCCGAAACCACCGGAGCCAAACTGTATGGCATCAACCAGGCAGCAATCACGAATTTTAATCCGACCACTGCCGTCGTCTGGTTGCACAACGATCTCAATCCGGCGAACACCGTCATCGGCCTGCAGTCTGGTTTCCACATCCTCCGCGCTCGCACTTTCCTGCCGCGCGCGGGCCAGTCGAGCGTGTATAACACCTTCTCGCAAACATTCTATTATGACGGCGGGTTGCCGACCGGGACGATTGCCTATCCGAACAATGGCGACACCATTGGCAGTGCCAGCTATACCGTGGTGGTGCGCGCCGACAGCAGTGTCACCGGCGTGGATTTCAATATTCAAGACAGCTATCCCGGCAACGACGATACCGTCACCGGCGCAAGCAATGGCAACGGCAATTCCAATGGCGTGCCCGTGTTTGTCAGCGCCACGGCCGTCAGTCCCGATCCGAACATCAGCGCCCAGTATCCGAACTATCCGCAGGAATACCGTTTCAATTACGTCAACGTGCCCGCCAGCGGCACCGCAGCCATCACCGTCCGGCTGAAAACCTTTTCGACGGGCGTCTATACCAACCGGCTCACGACACTGACCAGCACGGTCAACACGTTGGGGCCGCTGCAATATGTTGAGATTTCCAGCCCGGCGGCCGACGGCACGGTGATTTCGATGAACACCAACACCACTTATGCCATCCAGACTTGCTTCACGGCCTCGTTGACGGCGACCGACACCACTCTGTTTAGCATCTACATCAACGGCGTGCTGCAACCGCAAAGCAACTACATCATCCAGGCATCCGGCTGCGGCTATGGAATGCGCTCGCTGTCTTACAACTGGACCGCCGGTTCGCCCGGCACGGTGACCGGCACCAACGTCATTCAAGTCGTCTATTCCAACAGCGTCACCAGCACGGTATTGAGCGACACGCGCACGGTGGTGGTGGCGCCGCCGCTGCGGATTTCCGGACTGGACATCAACAACCAGTTGGTGATCTGGGACAGCGCACTCGGTGTGAACTATCAGGTTCTGGCCACCACCAATCTGGCGCAGCCGTTCACACCCATCAGCGGCAACATTCCCGGCACCGGCACGTCCACTTTCTTTTTTGACAACTCGACCACCAACGCCCCGCAGAAATTTTACGAAATTGAGGTCGTCCCATGACTCCAGTCGTAAAGCCGGTTTAAAAAATTCACAATGAAAACCCCTGCCTTTATTGTTGGCCTAGCGCTGCTGCTTTGGCTGAACCCTGAAGCCCAAGCCTCGCTCGCCACCGTCTGGCACATCCCCGACAATAATACCGACCTCGGCCTCAACATGAGAAATCCCGAATTTGAAATCGGGACGAACACAACCGTCACACTTTATACCGGCCTGTGGAAATGGAACAACAACGTGCAGATTGCCAACCAGACCGGCGGCACACTTTTTTACAAGGGCGCAAGCCAAAGTTCCTGGAACACCAACGGACTGACCTGGTTGACCAACACCGCAGTAAACCAGTATTGGCAAACATCCTTCACCACCACCAACATCGGAGCCGATGATGTGATTCAATACTACTTCCTGTTGACATTCGACGGTTCCAACGGCGTCAGCAACACCTATCTTTATGGCGGCGACGGCATTTATTCCACCACCGGTTCGGGGGCGACTGCGGCGGCGAGTCCGTTCACCGTCCGCAACCGGCCCGCATGGCTGTTCCATGACGGCAATCGGGTCGTTACGGCTAATGCCGACGGAATCACCTCGACCGTCAGTTTTTGGATCCAAATTGGTTACCAGTCCAAGGACAGCAGCATTCGCTGGGCGAACAACGGCTGCATTTATTACACCACTGACGGCTCAACGCCGGCGGGCGCGCTCGGCGTCGGCAGCGGCACCACGCAGGTCATGCCGGTCAGCTACGACCACGAGCAGGACAATACCAGCATTGCCGGCAACGCCATGTGGTGGGTCGGCACGGTGACGAACATTCCGAACGACACCGCCATCAACTACAAAATCGGTGTCTGGAACAGCGCCAACAACGAGGAAAAATTCGCCGACTATAACGCCGGCACGCCCAATACCGTTTTCAGTTTTTCCAACGGCACTACGTCCGTCACCAACGGCGCTCCGGTGCTCACCGTGGACGGCATGAACGCAGATTACACCACCGAGCATCTGTTTGTGAACGAAGTGGCGGGCGACTCGATTCCCGTCACGGTTCTGTTTTCGCCGAACACCAACAACGTCGTCGAGGCCGATGTGTATTCGGACTTGAACCGCCGCAGTTTTGTCACGACAGCCACGGTGGACGCCAACGGCAACCCGACCGAGGAGGGCATTTATCCGCCGGACGGGAACAACATCGCGACGGGCGACGACACCCATTATTACAAGGCTTACGCAATGAGCTACATTGGCGGTGGCCAGTATTCGCTTACGCTCAACGCGACGAATTGCGGCGCGTATCGCGTGAACGCACGCTACAAGATGGCCGGCAACACCAACTGGTTCTGGTATGGCCTGCGCGACCATTGCATCGTCGTGACGCCGACCCGGGCGCGCAACATCACGATGTATGAGTTGAACGCGATGAACATTGACGCGCAGAGCACGAACCCGAATGACCGCAGCACGTTCACGGATTTGTATAACGGCCCCGGCTCGCGGCCTTACGATCCGGTGACAAACCGTTTCAACCTGGCCTACTTCCAAAACCTCGGCGTGAACTGGCTCTGGTTCCAACCAATTCATCCGATCGGCGTTGTCAACCGGCAGACCGATCCCAACACCGGCCTGCCCTATTCGGTCGGCAGTCCGTATTCGATCAAAAACTTTTTTCAGGTCAATCCGCTGTTGAGCAAGGCCAACACGCGCGCCGCCGCGATGCAGGAGTTCACCAATTTTGTGGCCGCCGCCAACGCCGCCGGCGTCAACGTGATGCTGGACGAGCCGTTCAGTGACTCTTCCTTTGATTGCGAATTGGACAACGAGGGCACCAATTTGTTTGCTCCCAACGGGCAGCCGACGGATCTCATTGTCAACGACCAGCCGCTGTTTTATTCGCGCACCAACGAATACGATCAGCGCGCCACCAGCGTGGCCTTGCAGACGGTCGCGCCGGACCGATACGATTTTGGCAAGTGGACGGACGTGTCCCACATTTATTCCGGCCGTTACGCCGCGCTGGTTCCCAACGCGTCGCAATCCGGCGATTACTTGAGCGAAGCCGACTGGTTTGATTATTCCATCGGCAGCGAGAACAGCACCGGCACTGGCAACGGGCATTTCGACCCGGTCACGCAAAACGTCTGGCGCTATTTTGCCGGCTGCCTGCTTTACTGGCTGGACAAAACCGGCTGCCCGAGCAACACGCCGCCGAACCTGACCGCCAACCTGGGCATCGGCGGTTTGCGCGCGGATTTCGGGCAGGGCCTGTCGCCGCAATGCTGGGAATACATCATCAACAAGGTCCGCTGCCAGAAATGGGATTTTGTGTTCATGACCGAATCGCTGGACGGCGGCAATGTGACCTACCGTTCCAACCGCCAGTTTGACATCCTAAACGAAAATCTCATTTACGATCTGCAATCAGCCGCCGTGACGAGCGACTATCGCGGTGACTTTGATGCGCGGCGCACGGATTACGGCCAGGCGCTGGTGCTGCTCAACAATGATTCGCACGACGAGCAAAGTTACGCCGACCCGTTCGAGGCGCTCATCCGCTACATGGCGTGCGGCACGATTGACGGCTCACCGATGATTTGTTACGGCGAGGATCTCGGCATCTCCACCTATTTCGGCTTCGACGCTTACCAGGTGAATTTCGGCAAGACGATTCCGAATTTCATGGTCTATAATGACCTTCAGCCGATTTGCAACAATCAGACGTTCGGTCTGCAACAACTGGCTCCGGTCTATGCCGCCATCAACCAGGCGCGCAATTTTAGCGCCGCGCTGAAGAGTTCCAACCGCTATTATCTCAACCAGATTGGCAGCGAGACGCCGCAGAATTCGATTTTCTCCGTCGCGAAATATCAGACAGCCAACGCCTCGCCGAATTTCTCTGACGTGGTGTTCGCGTTCACGACGCTGGATCGCAATAACCAACAAATCGGGACTTTCGACGTGAACATCACACAGAACGGCTCGAACCTGTTCGGCATTCTGCCGGGCAGGATTTACAACGTCAGAAACATTTCCGCCTACACCGCCGCCGATCCGAACCGCCGCAATTACTGGCTGTGGGGCGGCGGCATCGCCGGCAGCAACGTGCTCGCCAACGGCGTTTATGTCGGCCTCAATCCGGTGCCCGCCAGCAACGCCGGCTGGACCAACGCGCCGTTCGAGGCGCAGTATTTGAAATTGTATGACGTGACACCGCCGCCCGCGCCGTCCGCGCCCGGCATCGCAGGGACGACGAACAATTACGTTTTGACCAATGTTGTCACGTTCACCTGGTCGTCCGTCACGGATTTGGTGGGCGGCATTTCTGGCTATCAAGTTTTGATCGGCACCACGCCCGGCGGCTCGGATGTTTTCAACGGCACCATCAGCGGCACGTCGTTGACGGTGACGAACAGTTTTGGCGCGCATCTTTACTCGACGGTCACATCAGTCAACAACGCAGGCATCGAAAGCGCGGCCAGCGCCAGCAACACCGGCATCGCGCTGGTGAACCCGGCGTGGATTCCGCAGGCAAGCATGACCGCGCCGAGCCTGTTGAACTGGTCCAGCGTGTCCGGCAAGGTTTATCAGGTTTGGTCCACCACAAACCTATCCGTGCCGTTCACGGTGTTTGGCGGATTCGTCACGGCATCAGCGCCGTCACTTACCGTCACCAATAACCCGACCGATGCGGCTCGTTATTACAAAATCCAGTTGTTTCCTTGACATACCGCATGAATATGCGGTAGCATGGGCACTAGAAACCCGATATATTTATCAAAAGTTAATCCAAATTTGCGACAGTAAACTCATTAGAAACCAAGTAAAATCCCATGAAAATGAAAGCATTAACCGGTTTATCCATCGCCGCTCTGGCGACTGGAGCAGTCAGTGTTCAGGCTCAAACCATTGATGGAACTTTGGATGGCAGCTATGGCAGTGCTCTTAGCGTCCAAACGATTGCCACCGATTATGGGTCACAAACAGCAGCAACTGGTGGAAATCAGTTGGATGCCGCCTACGGACAAATCAGCGGTGGAAATCTTGACCTGTTTTTCGCTGGCAATACCAGTGATGGTAATTCATTGCATATTTATTTGGCTGACGGCCAGGCGGGACAGAGCACTTTTAATGTTTCCGGCGGCAGTTATTCATCCACTGCGACAACGACTTTGGATGGCTCGGTGTTCAGTCCCGACTTCAGCGCCACACACATGATAGATGTCAACACCTACTCGGGAACCATCTATGCCAATATTTTTAACTTGGTTTTAGGCACGGGTGGTTACGCAGGTTCAACTGCGGACGCTGGTGGCACCATCACCGGCGGGCCATACAACATAACGGTTGCTGTCAACAATTCCAGTCCTGCCGGCGCGGGAAGCAACACGGGGGCGGGAGCGCTGGCTGTTACTACAGGGTGGGAGTTACAGATATCACTTTCAGCGTTGAATAACGCCAGTTCGATACAAGTGCTTGCTGATATTGGCTCCGACGGTGGTGGCAGCGGCAGTCTGGCAAATCAGTTCCTCGCGCCGGCTAACGTAAGCGGCTACCCTCAAACCTTTAACTTCGGTTCGACTCCCGGTCAATATTTCGTTGTTTCTGCTCCCGAACCCACGACGCTGGCCTTGGCTGGTTTGGGTGGACTCGCGACGCTGATCGCCGCCCGCCGCCGTAAATAATTCTGTAAGTTTTTTCTCAAGCCCCGCAAGTTGCGGGGCTTTTTTATTGTCTAAAAATCAGCAGCAATACCGATTTGAAGTCGCCTGCGGCGACGACAAACCCGCATATTCCAGAACCGGGTCTTATTTTTTGACCGGCTGTTGGGCCATTCCGGAGGCAGCGCCTTGATTTGGTGGGTTGGTTTGCGGTGCGAGCCAAACTGGCATGCGCGGGGGGGGTGCCACCTTGAAATCCGGACAGCCACCTCGCCGGTCACCCCCTTGACAATAATCCGTTTTCCTATAAGCCATGCCATGCACGTTGATGCTTTGCGGATTTTCCTCGATGTGGCGGACACCCAAAGCTTCACCGATGCCGCCCGCCTCCACCACTGCACCCCGG
>CAZIFP010000109.1:0-8952 GCA_964538105.1 uncultured Bifidobacteriaceae bacterium | reverse complement strand
CCGAGCCGGAAAATCACGCCGCGCTCGTATTCGCGCAAAATGCGGATGGCCTGCGGCAGAATAAAAATCGCCAGGATGACGATGACGACGGCGAACGATCCCAGTCCCGACCGGAATGCCAGATTGATGAGTGTGTCCATAATTTGTTGGTTTTTAGTTTTTCGGTTTAACTTTCAAAGTCAGTCCCTCGATGCCGGTGATTTCAACGGGCTGGCCGGCTTCGACGGGCGTGGCGCTCACGGCGTTCCAGATTTCACCTTCAATAAATACCTTGCCGCTTGCGGAATCAATGCGCGATTGTGTGTTCACCGTTCTTCCGATCATCGTTCCGGTGCCGGTCTGCGCGGGTTTGAACTGCGCGCGGAGGCCCTTGCCGACGACAAAAATGAAAAACAGCGCGGTGAGCAGCGTTGCCGGAATGATCCAGCGCAGCGACAAACCGTAGCCCGGTCCGGCCTGGCTGAACAGCATCATTGAGCCGAGAAAAAAAGTCACGATGCCGCCGGCGGTCAGCACGCCATGCGTCGTCGCATAAACATCTGCAATGAACAATACAATCGCCAGCCCGATCAAAACGAGTCCGGTGACGTTGACCGGCAGAATCGCCGACATGTAAAGCACCAGGATTAGCGCAATCGCCCCGACCACGCCCGGCAAAATCGCGCCCGGGCTGCTCAACTCACCCATGATGCCGTAAATCACCATCAGCATTAAAATAAACATCACTTCCGGTCGCAGGAACAATTGAGAAAAATGTTCAAACGGATTCATCGGAATTTCCACGACTGCGGCGTTGGTGGTGTTCAACACCTTGCCGTTGACTTCGCGTCCGTCCAGTTGCTTCAGTAAATCCGGCATGTCTGCGGCGATGAAATCAATGACGTTTTTATCGAGCGCTTCCTCGGCGGTGATGGAGGCGCTGTCGAGCACGGCGGATTTGGCCCAGGCCACATTGCGATTGCGTTTTTCGGCGATGGATTGGGCGAAACTGGCGGTGTCGTTCTCCATTTTCTTCTTCATCACGTCGTCGGTCTTCTCCACCTCGCCGCTGGAGCCGAGTTCCACCGGATGCGCCGCACCAATGCGCGTGTGCGGAGCCATCACGGCGACATCCGCCGCCATCGTGATGAACACACCCGCGCTTCCCGCGCGCGCCGGCGCGGGGGCGACATAAACCACCGTGGGAATTTTTGAAGCGTAAAATTTCTGAACGATCTGCGAAGCGGAATCCACCAATCCGCCCGGCGTGTCGAGCTGGATCACGAGGCATTCGTCGTTCTGGGCCGTGGCGACATCAATGGCGCGGGCGATGTAGCTGGCCGTGGCCGGGCCGATGGCACCGTCAATTTTGATCAGCCCGACCTGCGCGGCGTGAACCGTCGCGCCGAGAAGCAAACCCAAGACCGCGATGAGGCGGAAGATCTTCATAAGTTTCCTGCTCCGCCATCATCTTAACAAAAATCACGGCCTTCGCAAACAATCTTATTCAATCGCTGTTGTCGCTTCCGGCGCAGGCGCAGCCCGCCAGCGCCACGCAATCGGGACAGAGAATTTTTCCGGCGATTTCCAGGGTTTCAAAACTGCCGCAGCGTTCGCAGGCGGCGTCCGGATTGTTCTTGGCTGGCTGGTCGGTGTCGGTCATTTTTAATTCAATCAGACAACAAACTGCGCATCAGCTTCGGCAGCACCAGCGTGGATAACATCCGCAAAGGAATCGCGCGGCTGGGCAGGGTGTTGAAGAGATTTATTTGAGCCGAAGAGCCGGGCGACGCAGACAATAAATTCAAGGACGGAAGCCTCCATTTAACGAACATCGTGGAAAAATCGACGAACAGCGGCCTCAAATTCACGAACGAAGCCGGCGAAACAACGAACCAGAGGCCCAAATTGACGAACGGCGGCATCAATTTGACGAACAGAAACCCCGATTTAACAAACAAAACCATCAAAATGACGAACAGGTGGTCAAAAAGATCCACCAGAGGGGTCAAATTCACGAACGACGCCATCTTTTCATCGAACGGCGGGGTTTTGGCGGCAAAATTTGCGATTTTAGCGGAGGCGGAATGGGAGGGCAGCGTTCGGCCTGTGCTAATTTCCGGCGTCCTGCGGGCTTTTCCGGCAGCGCGAGCGGGGCAAGGTGTTGAAGAAATTTGTTTGAGCCAACACTAATCTATTTCGATTATAGTTTGAAATGCAGCGTATGCGGTTACTCGCGCGAGTTTGTCCCAAAACTCTAATTCCAACTGCTTCACGTTATATTCAATTCGCTTTGTCTTTTGTTCATTCTCAAAAAAGTGAAAGACAATTCCTCCAAGGTCGTCCGCATAACGCCAGCTTGAATGTGCAATAGCATTACGCAATCCACGAACAGGATGGTCGGTCAAATACTTGCAGCACTTTTTTAGAACCGACCCACTGGCCGCCGACTTGCGAAGTTTCAAAAAACAAGCTTCGCCGAGATAAACAAAGACCGTGTAAAGCTGACACAAAACTTGTGCTCGTGTAAGAGGTGCAAAATTTTTATGTGTTATTTGCACCTCATTTGCAAAAGTCATGAAACTTTCAAATGCCACGAGTTCATCAATTCGGCGTTGCAAACCAATTTCATCCTCGTCACGGATACTTCGGAGAACTTCAGACGGCAGCCTGCGGATCTCCGCTGCAATTGTGGAGGCCAAAAAATTACTAGTCGGTGGCGTTAATCCAAGATCATCGCGAAGCCTTGGAGAAAACTGCCGCATAATTCCATCAAGATTGTCCCAAGATTGAGTCATGCGGAAATAATGATCATTTTCAACCCGGCGGCCAGGCCATGTGGCGTCCGCCGAGAATGTGGACGTGCAGGTGCGGCACGGTTTCGCCGCCGTCCGCGCCGTTGTTGATGACGAGCCGGTAGCCGCTTCTCAAATCCAGCTTCTTCGCCACTTCGGCGGCTTTGAGCAAAATGTGTCCGAGCAGCTTGTGGTCGTCCGGCGTGGCTTCGGCAATGCGTGGCACCGGTTTTTTCGGAAACATCAAGACATGCACCGGCGCCTGCGGGTTGATGTCGCGGATGGCGAGCACCAGGTTGTCTTCATAAACAATCGCCGCCGGAATCTCCCGCGCGATGATTTTTTCAAAAAGTGTTTTGCTCATAATTTTTAACCGCGAAATACGCGAAATACGCGAAAGGAGCAAAACAAATTTATTTCTTCTTTTTAGTTCGCGTGTTTCGTGTATTTCGCGGTTTCCAATTCCATTATTCCACCACCAGCGCGCAGGCTTTTTGCTCCGGCTCGGCGGTCAGGCATTCGCGCAGGTAGCCGACGACCTGTTCCTGCATTTTTTCACAGCGCGCGCTCCAGCGCTGTGCGCCGGCGAGCTGTTTGACGCAGCCGCGCAGTCCGCGAAAGTGCAGCACGCGCGGCGATTGCCGGAGCTGGGCGCGCAACGCGTCGCGCAGGCGCGGGAAGAAAAACAGTTCCAGGCTGTCGGCGGATTCGCGCGCGATGCGGCCGAGATCGGCGGCAAGAAGTTCATCTGCCAGCGGCGGCGGTTCGTCGGCGTAAAGCGTGAGGCCGAAGCCGCGCAGGACTTTTTCGAGCGCGAGGGCGAATTCACCGACGGTGACGCTCTGGCGTTCCATTTCGCATTTGAAATAGTGGAAGACGGACGCGGCGGCGTGGCGCAGCATTTCGGTGTCAATCAAGCCCTCGGAATTGCCGGCGATCTCGATCGTGATCATCTCGGCCGAGCACGGAACGCTTTCGCCGTTGGTGAGCTGGAAAATCAGATGGTCGGATTGCAGGGCGATCATTTGGCGGCCTCCAGTTTTTTGACTTCGTGGACGAAGTCGGTGGCTTCGGCAAACCGGCGATACACGCTGGCAAAGCGGACGTAGGCGACCTCGTCAATCTCGCGCAGGCCGTCCATGACCATCTTGCCGATGAATTCGCCGGGCACTTCGGTTTCAAATTTCGCGGTGACGCTGGCAACAATGTGATCCACCAGATCGTCCATCGCCTTCATGCTGACGGGCCGTTTCTGACAAGCCTTCCTGAGGCCGGCCAGAAGTTTTTCGCGGGAAAATTCCTCACGGCGGCCGTCGCGCTTGAGCACCATCAAACCTTCGTGTTCGACTTCCTCGTAGGTGGTGAAGCGGTGACCGCAGGCGGTGCATTCGCGGCGGCGGCGGATGGTCGCACCTTCCCGCGAGGCACGCGAATCTACGACTTTATCATCCTGACAACCGCACTTGGGGCAACGCATAAAACCACTGCTAATTGTGGTTACATGTTTTTAACACACAAAATTTTGTGGTGTCAAGTGGCTGTTATTAACAAAATTCCATGACAAAATGACGCGGCGGACAAAAACCGCGCTTGCCTTCACCTGATTTTAGGCTACTTTCCCCGGCTCGCGTTCGGTTAAAAATTCAACGCGGTAACTTTATTTTTTAATTTTATGGCAACAGCAGGCGATCTTCGGCGCGGCATGGCGATTAATTACAACGGCGACATTTCCGTGGTGCTGGACATGCAGCACCGCACGCCGGGCAACTTGCGCGCGTTCGTGCAGGCGACGCTCCGCAGCATCCGAACCGGCAAATCGTCCGACGTGCGCTTCAGCTCCACCGAAAAAGTCGAGCCGGTGCCGATGATCACGACCAAGATGGAATTCAGCTACAAGGACGGCACGGATTTTGTCTTCACAAATCCTGAGAATTACGAGACGGTCACGCTTTCGGCGGAACTGATCGGCGACGACAAAAATTATCTCGTGGAAAATGCGACCGTCACCGTCACCTTCGTCGAAGACAAGGCGGTTTCCATCGAATTGCCCTCCAGCGTGATTTTGACCGTAACCGACGCGCCGGAAGGCGTGCGCGGCGATTCCGCCAACAATGTTCAAAAGGCGATCATCATGGAAACCGGCATCACGGTGCAGGCACCGCTGTTCATCAAGACCGGCGAAAAGATCAAAATTGATACGCGCACGGGCAAATACATGGAACGCGCCTGATTTCGACTTCAAATTTCAAATCGCAAGTTTGAGATTTTCCCAGCCCGCCCTGCGCGGTTTTTTTTCATTTTTAACGGCGGAATTGCTTTTCAACGCCATGGCGTTCGGTTATTTCTGGTGGAGACACTTATGTCAGCGCAAACCAAGGGAGAAAAACTGTTTCGCGGCATCGCCGTTTCCGCCGGCATTTGTCGCGGGAAAATTCTTGTCCTGGACCGCGCCCAGCACGTCATCGTCAAGCGCAAATTGGCCGATGCGGAAACCACGGTGGAAGTCGGCCGGTTTGAAAAGGCGCTCGTCCAGACCCGCCAGCAGATTTCCGAGGTGCAGCGCAGGCTCACCGAAAACATGGGCACGAAGGAAGGCGACATCTTTGAGGCGCACCTGCTCATGCTCGAAGACCGGATGCTGGTGGATGAAGTCATCCGCACGATCAAGGAACAAAAGGTCAACGCCGAGTCCGCCTTCCACACGGTTTCCGAGCGCTACGCCGCCGCGCTGGCGGGCGTGGATGACGAATATCTCCGCGAACGCGCCGGCGACATGCGCGACCTGACTTCGCGCGTGCTGGACAATTTGCTTCAGGTGAAGAGCCAGGTGGATCTCCGCAAAATCACCGAACCGTGCATTCTGGTCGGCCACGATTTAAGCCCGTCCACCACGGCGCAACTGGACAAGAAAATGGTGCTCGGCTTTGCGACAGACATCGGCGGCAAAACTTCGCACACCGCCATCATCGCCCGGTCGCTGGGCATTCCGGCCGTGGTCGGTTTGAAGACGGCGAGCGAGGAATTTGAGACCGGCGACTACGCGCTGCTCGACGGCTACAACGGCACGGTCATCGTCAACCCGACGGACCAGACACTGTTTGAATACGGTCAGTTGTCGCGCATCAAGGCGTCGCTCGAGGAAAAGCTGCTGGAGATCCAAAAGCAGCCTGCCGTCACGCTGGACGGAAAAAACATCCATCTCTCGGCAAACATCGAAGACCAGAACGACATCGAGGCGGTTATCGCCAACGGCGCGGAAGGCGTTGGCCTGTTCCGCACGGAATTTTTGTTCATCAGCCGCGACAGCCTGCCGAGCGAGGAAGACCAGTATAAAGTTTATCGCCAGGTTGCCGCCGCATTGAAGCCGCATCCGGTCATCATCCGCACGCTCGATTTGGGCGGCGACAAGTTCGCCTCGCACCTGCAGCTTGCGCAGGAGATGAATCCGTTTCTCGGCTGGCGCGCGATCCGGTTCTGTCTCGCTCAGCCGGAACTTTTCCGCACCCAGTTACGCGCCATCCTACGCGCCAGCGCCGAGGGCAACGTGAAGCTGATGTATCCGATGATCTCCGGCCTGGACGAATTGAACCAGGCCAATGCGCTCGTCGAAACCTGCAAGGCCGAGCTGCGCGCGGAAAAAATCCCGTTCGACGAAAAATTGGAAATCGGCGCGATGGTGGAGATTCCGTCCGCCGCGCTCATTGCCGACACGCTGGCGAAACGGGTGAAATTTTTCAGCATCGGCAGCAACGACTTGATCCAATACACGCTGGCCGCCGACCGAACGAATGAAAAGGTGTCGCACCTTTACGAGCCGACGCATCCGGCTATCCTGCGGCTCATCAAGATGACCGTGGATGCCGCGCACCAGCACGGTGTCTGGGTCGGCGTCTGCGGCGAAATCGCCGGTGACCCGGTGCTCGCGCCGCTGCTGATCGGCCTGGGCGTGGACGAATTGAGCGCCGCGCCGACGGTGGTGCCGCAGGTGAAATATATCGTGCGCCGGCTCAAGCTGAGCGAGGCGCAGGATCTGGCCGCGTTCGCGCTGCAATGCGAATCGCCGTCGGAAATATACGCGCGCTGCCAGAAGCTCGCGCGCGACACCGCGCCCAGCCTGTTTGAAAACAAATCGTGAACATCGATAAATGGTTGAATGGTTAAATCGTTTAACTGTATTTTTCTGCCGTGTTTTCCAATTCAACCATTTAACTTTTTAACGATTCAACGACTCACCCATGAAAGTCATCATCCTCGCCGCCGGCTACGCCACCCGCCTTTATCCGCTCACCCTCACGAAACCCAAGCCGCTGCTGCCCGTCGCGGGCAAGCCGATGGTCTAGCATGTCCTTGACAATCTCGCGCCCATCACCGTGATTGACCGTGTCTATGTCGTGACCAACGCCAAGTTCGCGGATCATTTCCAGAAATGGTCGGAACATTATCGCGCCACCAAATCCAAATTTGATTTCACCGTTGTCAACGACCATTCCACCGACGACACCAACAAGCTCGGCGCGATTGGCGACATCAACTACGTCCTCAAAACACAAAACGTGGACGATGATTTGATCGTCGTGGCCGGCGACAATTTGTTCAGCGACAAACTCGGTGATTTTGGAAAATTCTGCCTGGCGAAAAACGCCCCGGTGCTCGCCGTCTATGACGTGGGCAATCTGGAGGAGATTAAAGAATATAATTCCATCTCAACCGACGGCTCCGGAAAAATCACCTTCTTCGAGGAGAAGCCAAAAAATCCGACGAGCACGTTCACCGGCATTGCGCTGAATTTTTATCCGAAGGCAACGATTCCGTTCATCAAACAATACATCGCCGGGGGCAACAATCCCGACCAGCCCGGCCGCCTCGTGCAATGGCTTTACCCGCGCACGCCGGTTTACACCTGGCGCGTGCCCGGCCTGTGGTTCGACATTGGCTCGAAGGAAACGCTGGAAGAGGCTAACCAGATTTTCGCAAAGTTTAAGGCTTGAAGAATGCCGGGCTGGCCGGCGTCAAATCCCGGCGGTTATTTTTGCGAACGGATTTGCTCCTTTTTTTCCTCCAGTTCGGCCTGAAGTTTTCTCCGCTCATTGACGAGCTGTGCGCGCAGCGATTCCTCCTTTTCAAAATCATCGGCCGCTTTGGCAATTTCGCCGTTCAGCGCGATTTCGCGTTCGGCGATTTTCGCGGCGTATTGGGAATCCAGTTCCGCCAGTTGTTTTTTCCGCGCGTCGGTGATTTTGACGTTCGGCGCGGTTTTGTTCAGCCGTTCCATCGCGAGTTCGTAGGAGGATTTCATCGGAAATTTTATGGTTTGAGTTGGTTTGAGTTTTTAATTTTGAGTTAACACCATCTTGCGGAATTTTTCCATCAACGATCAATTTTGACCATCAACCGGTTTCTTCTTCCACGGCTGGCTGGGAAATTTCACCGGCATCGGTGTTGGTTTCGCCATCGCCAGTTCAGCTTCGCCGGGAGCAATTTTTTCCGGCGATCTGGCCTTGGCCGCGTCTTCGCGCCACGATTCGATTTTCGCCTTCAAGCCGTGTTTTTCGGCGGTCACCTTGTCGCCGGACTTCATGTAAAACAGCGAAAGGTTGGTGTGGACGAGTTGCTCCTGCGGACGGAGCTGCTCTGCCTTGTGGCCCTCGGTAATCGCCGCCACGAAATTTCCCAGGCGGTAATATGCCATGCCCAGCGCGAGTTGCGCGTCGAAATGTTCCGGTTCGGCGGCCAGCACCATTTTCAACTTCGCAACTGCGCCGGCAAAATCGCCCCGGCTGAAGTCGAACAGCGCGTCGTCATATGATTCCTGCGGGGTCATGCGTCGGAGTTACGCTACGCAGATTGGCCGGTCAGCGCAAGCGGCGCGGCCCGACAATAGATGGCTTCCGTTTGTCGGCGGGTTCAATCAATGCCGCTTATGACCACAAATCAAGCATTAGAAATTGACACAATCATCATGACTGCCTACTGTTAATACGCAACGGTGTCGGGTTGATCGTCAACAACTGCCGGCCCGCTTTGCATGGCGGTAAATTTTAACTTTGAAGTCCCATGAGTGATACAATTGAAAAGGTGCCGTCGTCGGGTGGTGTCCAGAAGGTTTCGCGGATCAACGAAGTCGTCATCCGCATCGCCGGCAATTCGCAGGACGGCATCCAGGCCATCGGCGGTTTTC
>CAZIFP010000108.1:0-8954 GCA_964538105.1 uncultured Bifidobacteriaceae bacterium | reverse complement strand
TCAGGTTGGCGATGACCATTTCCACGGTGACGTGCGCCTCGTCCACTTTCCAGCAGTCGTAATCGGTGATCATCGCCATCGTGGCGTAGGCGATTTCGGCTTCGCGGGCACATTTGGCTTCTCCGAGATTCGTCATGCCAATGATGTCGTAACCGAGCTTGTGGTTCGTGAGCGATTCGGCTCGTGTGCTGAACGCCGGGCCTTCCATGTTCACATAAGTGCCGCCGTCGTGGACTTTCGCCTTCAAGGTGCGCGCGGTTTTCAAAACAATTTTCCGCAGTTCCTCGCAAATCGGGTCGGCGAACGCAATGTGCGTGACGATGCCGCGCCCGAAAAACGTGTGTTCAAAATCGCGCTTGGTGCGGTCGAGGAATTGATCCGGCAAAACGATGTCGCATGGACGGTATCTTTTCTGGAGCGAGCCGACGGCGCTGACGCTGATGATCCACGCGACGCCGAGCTTTTTCATCGCCCAGATGTTCGCGCGGTGGTTCAACTCGCTCGGCAAAATCCGGTGGCCGCGTCCGTGGCGTGGCAGAAAAACCACGTCGCGCCCGGTAAGCCGGCCGGTGAGCAGTTCATCCGACGGCGGACCAAACGGCGTTTGGACCTTCACCCATTTTTGATCCGTGAAACCTTCGATGGAATACAGTCCGCTGCCGCCTATGATGCCGATTTTGAATTTTGACATGGGAAATTTTTAACCGCGAACCACACGAAACACACGGAAAAAATCCGCCCGCATTTCCCGGCTGGCGCCGGACGGATTATCTGATAATTTTCCAGCATGGAACTGTTTCATAAAATTCTCAAGATCGCCATTGCCGGCGCCGCGTCGGATCTCCACATCAAAGTCGGCACGCCCGTGATTTTCCGCATCAACCGCGAGCTGGTCGCGGTCGAATGTCCGTTTCCAACGGCGGAGTGGATGAACAAAGTTGTCCAAACCATCACGCCGATTCATCTAAAAAAACGGCTCGACGAGGAGCGCGAGGTGGATTTTTCCTATTTCATTCCCGAAGTGGGCCGGTTCCGGACGAACCTGTTTCAACAGCGCGGCCAGTGGTGCCTGGCCATGCGACACGTCAAGACGCATGTGGCCAGCTTTGAGCAGCTCGGTTTGCTGGAGCAAATCAAGCAGATCGCCGAGGCACCGCGCGGCATCGTGCTCGTGGCCGGCGCGACCGGCTGCGGCAAATCCACCACGCTCGCGGCCATGCTAGAACACATCAACGGGAATTTCAAAAAGCACATAGTCACGCTCGAAGACCCGATTGAATTTGTGTTCGAGGACAACCAGTGCGTCATCGAGCAACGCGAAGTCGGCCTCGATACCCAGTCGTTTCACCATGCACTGCGCAACATCCTCCGGCAGGATCCGGACATCATCATGATCGGCGAAATGCGCGATGACATCAGTTTCGCGGCGGCCATGAGCGCGGCGGACACGGGGCATTTGGTGCTGTCCACGCTGCACACGACGAACGCGGCCCAATCCATCATCCGCATCCTCGATTTTTTCAAGGCCGACGAGCGCGAACAGGTCCGCCGCCAGCTTGCGGCCACGTTGCGCGGGGTCATCTGCCAGCGCATGATCACCACCGTGCAAAACACGATGACGCCCGCGCTGGAAATCCTGATCAACTCGCCGCTGATCAGAAAAATGATCGAGGACAACCGGCTGGACAAGCTCGCCGCCGTCATCGAAACCAGCGCGGACGACGGCATGATCACCTTCAACCAGTCGCTGTTCAACTTGGTCAAATCCGGCCGCGTTTCCGAGAAGGAAGCCCTAGCCAAGGCCAGCAATCCGCAGGCATTGGAGATGAATTTCAAAGGCATCTTCCTCAACGAAGGTGGTCGTATTGTCAGTTAGCCGAAGTGGCGCTAGAATTATTCAGAAAAAGTCTGATTGACTTAAATCTGACTGGCTTTATCGTTTATAAGTCATGTGGGTTTCCAAGAAAACCGATTACGCGCTGCGGGTTTTGTTCACTTTGGTGGATCATCATGGCGGCACGCCGATTCCGATCCGCGAACTCGCCCGGCGCAACGATGTTCCCAAGCGCTTCCTTGAACAAATCCTGCTCGATTGCAAGAAGCAGGGCTGGGTGAGCAGCGAGGCGGGAATTCGTGGTGGTTATGTGCTGGCAAAAAATCCGGCCAAGATCACCATGGGCGAGGTCGTGCGCCATTTCGACGGCATTTTAGCACCGATTGATTGTGTCTCCGTCGCCGGCTACAAGCGCTGTTCGCAGGAGCCGGTCTGCCGCTTCCGCCGCGTGTTTCTGGATGTGCGAAATTATGTCGCCGGCGTGATGGACCGTTCGACGCTGGCCGATGTCGCCAAAATCTCGCCGGTTTCCAAACAGGAGATCTCCGGCACTTTTGTTGGCGGAGAGGGCATTTAAAATATTTTAAAAAAGATTGTTGACAAGTTTAGTGAATCATGGATAATAACGACATATTAAGTCGTTATTAAAACGAATTCTGAAATGAGTGTTTTGAGTTTGGCGGTCGGGTTCGGTCGGAAAGTGAGCGATTATTGAAAACTTTTTATTTGGTTTTAATAACGATATAAGTAGTCGCAATTAAAATTATAAGAATATGAGCGCGGTCACAATCAAGTCGGTCAACGGCGGCATTGAAAAACCGGAATGGCTGGAAGTGGTCCGGCAGCAGGTCGGGTCATTGAGCTACGGCGTGGTGCAGATCATCATTCACGATTCGCAGGTGACGCAGATCGAAAAAACCGAACGTGTGCGGCTGGACAAGCCGCGCGCAAAAACAATTTAAGCCGACCAGAAACCTGGAGGCACAAAACCAAAGACAAACCGGCTGCTGACCGAAAAATTGGAAGCGGCGAGAAACTGAAAACTAAAAACGAAAATGAAATTGAACAAACTATGGCTGGCGACCCTTCTAGGGGCGCAACTGGCATTCACTGCCCCGGCCGCCGACAGCACCACCGATACCAATCGGGATGCGGACATTGATGCATTGAAACAGCAAATCAACGCGCTCAGCCAGAAAGTTGAGGCGCTCGAAAATCAACAGACTGCGAGTCAGCAGGCCGCCACCAACGCCGCCAACGACCAGATTCAGGCGCTCGACCAGAAAGTCCGGGTTCTCGCCCGCGAGCGGGAACTGGATCAGGACGCAGCGGCGGCGACGGCGAAAGCGGCACCGAAGTTATCGGTCGGCCCGAGTGGTTTCATCGCGAGTTCAGCGGACTCTAATTTTGTGTTCCGGCTGGATGGCGTGATTCAGGTGGATAGCCGGACGTTTTTCAACGACACCGCGATCAAGAGCAATGACGGATTTCTGTTGCGCCGGGTGCGCCCGATTTTCCAAGGCACGCTCTATCGCGATTTCGATTTTAAGTTCACGCCCGATTTCGCGCCGTCTTCCGGGCCGACAATATTCGACGCGTATGGAAACTACCGTTATGAGCCGTGGCTGCAGTTGCGCACAGGCAAATTTAAAACTCCGGAAGGCTTGGAGCAACTGCAGGAAGATGTGAACATTTCGTTCAACGAACGTTCGCTCGCCACCGATTTGGTGCCCAACCGCGATGTCGGCCTCCAGTTGTGGGGCGACATCGCCGGCGGCGTGTTGAGCTACGCGGCGGGCATTTTCAATGGTGTGGGTGACGAGCAAAATTCAAGCAATGCCGCTTTTGAAAACGAAGTCGAATTTGCGGGGCGCGTTTTCACGCAGCCGTTCAAGAATTCGGATATCACGGCCCTGCAAGGCCTCGGCGTCGGCGTGGCCGGCACTTCGGAAAATGGCACTTCCGGCACGAAGGATTTGCCAAACACCACCGGCGGCACATTGCCTGGTTATACGACGGATGGACAGCAGCAGTTCTTTGCCTACAACGCGACCACCGTGGCGAACGGCGAGCATTGGCGGCTTTCACCGCAGGGCTATTATTATTACGGGCCGTTGAGTTTGTTGGGTGAATATGCCGTGTCCGATCAAGGAGTGCGCAACACCACCACGAGGACTGAAGCCAACCTGCACAACACGGCATGGGAAGTCTCCGGCGGCTGGGTGTTGACGGGGGAAAATGCCTCGTTCAACGGCGTGACGCCGCTTCATCCGTTCGATCCGCACAACGGCCAGTGGGGCGCGTTCCAAGTGGTCGCGCGTTATGCGGAATTGAACATTGATGATGCGGCGTTCAACGGGTTCGCCAATCGCACAACTTCGGCTTCCGCTGCGCAGGCATGGTCAACCGGCTTGAACTGGTATCTCAACAAAAACATCCGTTTGAACGCAAGCTTCTCGCACACGACGTTCACGGGCGGCGGAGGGGCGGGCACGACCGCGCCGGCCATTGTCACGCGCCAGGCGGAGAACGTTTTCTTCACGCGCATCCAACTGGCATTTTAACCGAAGCGAAACGCGAAAATTTAACCACATGAAAACTTTGCTGAAAATTCTCCTCGCTTCGTCGCTGGCAATTTCCGTCGGAGCGAAGGAAATCAAGCTGCTCAATGTTTCCTACGATCCGACCCGTGAGCTTTACACGGAATACAACACCGCGTTTGCCAAATACTGGAAAGGCAAAACCGGTGACGACGTAAACATTTCGCAATCCCACGGCGGTTCCGGCAAACAGGCGCAGTCCGTCATCAACGGTCTCGAAGCTGATGTGGTCACGCTCGCGCTGGCCTACGACATTGACGCGATTTCCCAGCAGGCAAAATTATTGCCCGCCGACTGGCAGAAGCGGCTACCGAACAACAGCACGCCTTACACCTCGACGATTGTTTTTCTGGTGCGCAAGGGAAATCCGAAAGGCATCAAGGACTGGGATGATGTCGTAAAAAAAGGCGTGAGCGTCATTGTGCCGAATCCGAAGACTTCCGGTGGAGCGCGCTGGGCTTATCTGGCCGCCTACGCCTACGCGCTGGAAAGGAACAATCATGATGACGCCGCCGCGCGCGACTTCATCACCAAGCTCTACAAAAACGTGCCGGTGCTGGATTCCGGGGCGCGCGGTTCAACGGTGACGTTTGCGCAGCGCGGCATCGGAGACGTGCTCCTCGCTTGGGAAAACGAGGCGCATCTCGCGCTCCAGGAATTCGGCGCGGACAAGTTTGAAATTGTCACGCCGTCGTTGAGCATCCTGGGCGAGCCGCCGGTGGCCGTCGTGGACAAAAACGCCCGGCGCCATCACACGACCGAGGTGGCGAACGAATATTTAACGTATCTTTACTCCGACGAAGGCCAGGAAATCGCGGCGAAGAATTTCTACCGCCCGCGAAATGAAACCATCGCCGCCAAATACGCCGCCAATTTTACGCAATTGAAGCTCGTCACCATTGACCAGGAATTTGGCGGCTGGGCTAGGGCGCAACAAACCCATTTCGCCGACGGCGGAACCTTTGACCAGATCTTCCAACCGCAAAACTAGATTGCGGTTCCTCCGAAGGGCGGCGGCCCGGGCACGTCGGGCCGCCGCCTCTCAAAAAACAATCACGACCAAATATTATGACCATCGCCGAAATATCTGCAAAATACGCGCGGCAGGCACCGCGCAAACAGCGCCGCTCCATCGCCGATCTGCTCGCGCCGCTGGAACAGATTGCCGCAAAATCGGCCAACCTCGTTGCCAATCACGACGCCTGCTTTGAAGTGGACGGTGAACGCTACGAACTGCCGCGCTATCTGTTCGTCGGGCCGCGCGGCGGCGACACGCCCATCCGCGTCGGCATTTTTGCGGGCATTCACGGCGACGAGCCGGAAGGTGTCCACGCGCTCGTCCAGTTCATCAAGCTGCTCGAAGCCCGGCCCGAACTCGCCGCCGGATATTATCTGTCGTTTTATCCGGTCTGCAATCCGACCGGCTTCGAGGACGGCACGCGGTTTTCGCGCGGCGGAAAAGATTTGAACCGCGAGTTCTGGAATAATTCCAGCGAACCGGAGGTCCGTTTGCTCCAGGCTGAACTGCAATCGCGCTCGTTTCAGGGAATCATCTCGCTGCACACCGACGACACGAGCGACGGATTTTACGGATTCGCCCACGGCGCGACGTTGACGAAGCATCTGATCGAACCTGCGCTGCGCTCGGCGGAGGAATTTTTGCCACGCGACGGACGGCCGGTCATTGACGGCTTCAACGCGCGCAACGGAGTCATCCGCGACTGTTATGACGGCATTCTGTCCGCACCGCCGAAAGTGCGTCCGCGTCCGTTTGAAATCATTTTGGAGACGCCCGCCACGCCGCCGGAATATCTGAAGGAACTGGCGTTCGTCGCCGCGCTCCAGACAATTTTGCTCGAATACAACAAGTTCATCGCCTACGCTCCGAACCTCTAAACCGTGGCGACCAAACGAATCTGGGCCGGAAAAATTCGCGTGCTGCCGGGCTTCAAACTGACGCTCGGCTTCACGCTTTTTTATCTGGGCCTGATCGTGCTGATCCCGCTGGCGGCGGTTTTTTGGAAAACCTCCACGCTGACCTGGCCGGAGTTCTGGCACACCGTCACCATGCCGACGGCGATGGCCTCATACCGTCTGACTTTTGGTGCTTCTTTTTGCGCCGCGCTGGTGAATGCATTTTTTGGCCTGATCGTCGCGTGGGTTTTGGTGCGCTACGAATTTTTCGGAAAGAAAATCGTGGATGCGCTGGTGGATTTGCCGTTTGCGCTGCCCACGGCCGTTGCGGGCATCACACTGGCGGCGTTGTATTCGGACCACGGCTGGATCGGACAGTTGCTGGCGCCGCTCGGCATCAAAGTGGCCAACACCCAGACCGGCATTTTCATCGCGCTCACCTTCATCGGCCTGCCGTTCATCGTGCGGACGGTGCAGCCGGTTCTTGAAGACCTCGACCCGGAACTGGAAGAAGCCGCTTCCAGCCTTGGCGCCAGCCGCTGGCAGGTTTTCTGGCGCGTGATTCTGCCGATGCTCACGCCCGCGCTGCTGACAGGTTTCGCGCTGGCGTTTGCCCGCGCGCTCGGCGAATACGGTTCGGTCATTTTCATCGCCGGTAACATCCCGATGAAGACGCAGATCACGCCCGTCGTTATCATGCAGGAACTGGACATGTTTGATTACGCGAAGGCCACGGCCATCGCCGTCGTGATGCTGGTCGTGTCGTTCGTGCTGCTGCTCGCCATCAACGTGCTGCAATGGTGGACGAACCGCTACAACACCAACAACCTCGCATGACGCCGGTCGCGACCACTTTTCACACGCCGCCCCAGGTGGTGCATCGCCGCACGACGAGCGAGCCGTCGGCGGTGCGGCGCTGGCTCATCGGTGTGGCGCTGGTGTTTTTGACTTTGTTTTTGTTCCTGCCGCTGGTGTTCGTGTTCACGCAGGCGTTCGCCAAGGGCATCGGATTCTATTTCGAAACCCTGCGCGATCCAAACGCCTGGAGCGCCATCAAGCTGACGTTTACCGCCGCGGTCATCGCCGTGCCGCTGAACTGCGTCTTCGGCGTCGCCGCCGCGTGGGCAATCGCCAAGTTTGATTTTCCGGGCAAGAATATTTTGCTCACGCTGATTGATTTGCCGTTCTCCGTTTCGCCGGTGATTGCTGGTTTGATTTACGTCCTCGTTTTCGGCGCGCAAGGCTGGCTGGGGCTTTACATGAACGCGAATAATCCGAAATTTCCCTGGCTGGCAAACTGGCTGAACGACCACAACATTCACATCATCTTCGCCGTGCCGGGCATCGTGCTGGCGACAATTTTTGTCACGTTCCCGTTCGTCGCGCGCGAGCTGATTCCGCTGATGCAGGCGCAGGGCCGCAGCGAGGAGGAGGCCGCCCGCGTGCTGGGCGCGAGCGGCTGGCAGACGTTCTGGCGCGTGACGGTGCCGAACATCAAGTGGGGTTTGATTTACGGTGTGATTTTGTGCAACGCGCGCGCGATGGGCGAGTTCGGCGCGGTCGCAGTCGTCAGCGGCCGGATTCGCGGGCAGACCAACACCATCCCGCTGCACATCGAGGCGTTGTATGACGACTATAATTTCACCGGCGCGTTTGCCGTGGCATCGTTGCTGGCGTTTCTCGCGCTCATCACGCTGGGCCTGAAGACTTGGGTGGAATACAAGAATGCCGGGCAAAACGAAACCGGAGTTGCCCCATGAGCGTCGAAGTCAAAAACGTCACGAAAAAATTCGGCGGCTTCACCGCGCTCGACAACGTGAGCCTCAAGGTCGAGTCCGGCGAACTCGTCGCGCTGCTTGGCCCGTCAGGCTCCGGCAAGACCACGCTGCTGCGCATTATCGCCGGCCTCGAATTTCCCGACAACACCGGCGAAGCACAGGTTTTGTTTTACGGTGAGGACGTGACGCAGATTCCAGCGAGCCAGCGCAAGGCCGGCTTTGCCTTCCAGCATTATGCGCTCTTCCGGCACATGAGCGTGTTCGAGAACATCGCCTTCGGCTTGCGCGTGCGCCCGAAGGAAACCCGTCCGCCGGAAAATGAAATCATCGCCAGCGTGGAAAGATTGTTGAAACTCATCCAGCTCGAACCGCTCGGCAGGCGGTTTCCGTCACAGCTTTCCGGTGGCCAGCGCCAGCGCGTCGCGCTCGCCCGCGCGCTTGCGGTGGAACCAAAAGTATTGCTGCTCGACGAGCCATTCGGTGCGCTCGACGCCAAGGTGCGGAAGGATCTTCGCCGCTGGTTGCGCAAGCTGCACGAGGAAATCCACATCACGACATTGTTTGTGACTCACGACCAGGAAGAGGCGCTCGAAGTGGCCGACCGCGTGGCGATTCTGCGCGACGGCCGCATTGAGCAGATCGGCACGCCGGACGAGATTTACGACCATCCCGCGTCGCCGTTTGTTTATGATTTTCTCGGCAACGTGAATTTGTTCAGCGGCCGCGTGCGCGAAGGCTCGGTGGTCATCGGCGAAACTAAATTTGCCGTGGAAGAATCCGCCGGGGAAACGGACTCGGACGCCGTCGCGTTCGTGCGCCCGCACGACA
>CAZIFP010000107.1:0-8959 GCA_964538105.1 uncultured Bifidobacteriaceae bacterium | reverse complement strand
ACGCCTGAATCTAACAATTCTTTTACGCCGATGCTTAACACAATTTTCCTTTGGTTGAGACCCGGGAATTTCCCGAGCATCCCGCGGAACACGGGATTGATTTTAATGTTGTTGTGGCCGCTCCATGCCCACACGAGCGCGGAATTTAAAGGCCGTTTTCCCTTTAACCGATTCCGGCGAAAGGGATGGCTATACTAGCAGAAAAACGCGGAGTGGCAATAGCTATTTGCAAACAACCGCCGGCAAGACATCAAGTCTCAATGCCGTAAGCCTTGATCTTGTTGTAGAGCGTCTGGCGTCCGATGCCGAGGCGTTTGGCGGTTTCCAGCTTGTTGCCGCCGGTTTCCTTGAGCGTCGAGACAATCGCATTGCGTTCCACGCCTTCGAGCAGCGTGAAGCTCGTGTCGTTGCCGGTTTCGCCCAGATTCGAGCTGACCTTGACATCGGTGATGGACAAATCGGCGGCGGCCACCTCGTCGCCCTCGCTCAAGAGCACGGAGCGCTGGATTTCATTCTGCAACTGGCGGATGTTGCCCGGCCAGTCGAAGGCGGTGAGCCGTTCGATCGCGTCCGGCTGGAAGCCGCGAATGTTGCGCTTGGCCTGCGCGGCGAAGCGCGCGAGAAAGGAATTGGCCAGCGGCAGGATGTCGTCGCGACGATCGCGCAGCGGCGGCAGATAAACGGAAATGGCGCTAATACGATAGAACAAGTCCTCGCGCAGCTTGCCGTCCTTGATGGCGTCCTCGGGCTTGCGGTTGGTGGCGGCGATGATGCGGCAGTTGGTCTTGTAGCTGACGGTGTCGCCGACGGCGCGCGCGGTCTGCTCCTGCAACACGCGCAGCAGCTTGCTCTGCGTGTCCACGGGCATCTCGGAAATTTCGTCGAGGAACAGCGTGCCGCCCTCGGCTTCGCGGAACAGGCCGCTGCGGTCGGTGTGCGCGCCGGTGAACGCGCCCTTCTTGTGGCCGAACAGCTCGCTTTCGATGAGTTCGCGCGGCAGCGCCGCGCAGTTGATCTTGATGATCTTGTTTTTGCTGCGCAGGCTCAAGGCGTGGATGAGGTCGGCGATGACTTCCTTGCCGGTGCCGCTTTCGCCGGTGATGAGGATCGTGACGTCGTTGGGCGCGATGCGTTCCACGGTGCGGACGACCTGCTGCATGGCGTCGCTGCGGAAAATCGGCGAGGCCGCGCCGATGGAGCTTTCGAGCGCGCGGCGGAGGGTGAGGTTTTCGGCGCTCTGTTCCTTGCGTTCAACCGCGCACTTCACGTCGGCCAGCAACTTTCCGTTTTCAAACGGCTTGGAGAGAAAATTATATGCGCCGAGCCGGCCGGCCTCCATCGCCATTTCCATTGTGGCCTGCCCGGTGAGCACAATCACCTCGGTGTCCGTCCAGCGCTTCTTGATTTGCGGCAGCAACACCAAGCCGTTGGCGTCGCGCAGGTTCACGTCCAGCACGATCACGTCAGGTTGTGCGTCGGCGGAAAAGGATTTTTGCAGCGCGGCGCCGCTTTCGGCTTCGGTGACGTCGTAAGAACCTTCCAGCACGGCGGCCAGCAGTTTCCTTACGGCCGTTTCGTCGTCCACGATGAGAACTTTGGCTTTCATGTTTTTTTGAGGCACGCCGGTTGGAGCGTGCAATATTGCGGGTATTCCGGCGCGCCGCCCGTCAGCCGTTCAATATGAAACCCGGCTTGAAGCCGCACACGCCCAAGACTCGCTTGGGCCAATCTTGGCGGGGAATGAACCCGCTGTCAACGCCACTTCGCGGGCAAATTCAGCCGGCGCGGAAATCAGATTTCCGAACAACCGCTTCAAACCTCCGCGTCGGGAAACCGTTCGCGGATCTGGCGGCGGAGAAAATCTTCGTCATCCGGCTGGTAACGGCGGCGCGTGACGAGCCGCTGCACGGCGTCGAGCAGTTCCAGCCAGTCCTCCAGCGGCGGCGCGGCCACAGGTTCCCAGTTGTCAAACCGTTTGGCGCGATGGAAAAATTTCCATTCGCGCTTCACGCGCTGGACATAGACCTGCAACTTCCCGCCGTCCTCGGTGACGCGTTTCCAACTGATTTCTGCTTTGGCAGCCATGATTCAATGATTATTCGTGACCAATCAATTCTTGTGCGGTGCCGATGATTGCGAAGCGACGGCGTTTTGGTAAGTTTTTAATTCGGCGGCAATGCGGTCAGCCAGCAACGGTTGCTCATCGTCCTGTGCCTTTTTCAAGGCCGCGCCGGCCGTGGCGACGGCATTGGACAGGTCTCCCCCAGCCGCATAAGCGCCGGCCATGTTTTCCAAGGCCTCCGGCCAGTCTGGCTCCTGGCGCAAGGCCAGGTTGAAATTGGTGATTGCCTCCTGGTTTTGCCCTTGAGTCAACAGCACTTTCCCCAGATTAAAGCAGGCACTGGAATTATCAGGTTGCAGTGCGATGGCACGGGTGAATTCGGCTTGGGCTTCGCCGAGTTTGTGGTCCAACATCAACGCGACCCCGCGTGTGTTATGAAGCTGTGCGTTGTCTGGAATTTGCCGCAAGGCGCCGGCCAGATTGGTTTCGGCCTCTTCATAACGGTGCGCGGCGATCAGCGCACAACCCAAATCATACTGATATTCTTGAGCCTCGGGCCGGAGTCGGACCGCAGCAGCGTATTGTTCAATGGATCGGGCTGACTGGCCGCCCCCGGCCAACGCCCGGCCGAAAAAATTGTGAACCGTGGCGTCCTCCGGACTGACCTCCACGACTTTCCCGAACAACGCCACACTGTCCTGCCAATACATTAACTGCCGGCTCGTCAGCACCAGACAACAGCACAGGATGCCTCCAGCCAGCAATGAAATGAGACGACGATATTGCGGCCGGGCACGCCCGCATGACTCCAAACTGCCGGCAAACATCAGGAATAAACCGATCAAAGGCAGGTAAGCATACCGGTCCGCCATTTTTTGGGCGCCAATTTGCACCAAGCCAATGACGGGAACCAGCGTGCCTAAAAACCATAACCAGCCGACCAGGAGCCACGGAAATTTCGCCCTCCAATGCCAGACGATCAACGTGATCGCCACCAGCAGCACCAAAGTAAATACCGCGTCGGTTGCGTGCAGTGTTTCCGGGAACGGATAGAACACACACAGGTTGACCGGACATAATACCTTGGACAAATAGCCGGCATAAGCCACCGGCACATTCGCCAGGCGGTATTGAAACGGCACGCCAGTCAGGGAACTGACGGCACCACTTTTGTGCTGCGCCCAGTAAGAAATTGCACTGTCGGCCGCCGTCAGCAAAAAAAATGGGATTTTTTCGCAGAGCAGCAGCCAGTTTTTCCTCTGCCGAAAGAATAATCCCCAACCCGGTCCGGAAGAAATTCTCCGCAACGGCCAAAAATCCAGCAACAACAGCACGCACGGCAACGTCACCAGCATGGATTTGGCGGCCAATCCCAACGCAAACAACACCAGTGCCAGCATATAATAACCAACTGACCGGCCGCGTTCCGCATCTTTGACATAATTGACATAAGCGCCAATCGTCAGGATGAAAAAAAATGTGCTCAACACGTTTTTTCGCTCCGCGATCCAGGCCACCGACTCCACATTCATCGGATGCCAGGCGAACAACGCCGCCACCAGGGCGCTGGACCAGAACCAGCCCGTCAGGCGTGTCAACACCAGCCAGAGCAGCACCGCATTCGCCGCGTGAAAAAGAATGTTGGTCAGGTGGTATCCGCCGGCAAACAACCCATACAGCGAATCATCCAACATATAAGACCACATGGTCAGAGGATGCCAATTGGAGAGATCCGTTGTCGTCAGCCCCCATTTGATGCCCGACCATGAAAGACCGTTTAACACCCAGGTATTGTTCACGACATACCAAGGGTCATCAAAATTGACGAAAGGGAAAACCGTAACGGGCCAATAGAAGGCCAACGTTAGAAAGAATAGCGCGCTGCCGACTAGCCAATAGTGTTGCCGATTCATGTTTACGGACAGTCCACACCCGCCACCGCCATCGCGGCGATGCCTTCCTCGCGGCCGATGAAACCCATCAACTCGTTCGTCGTCGCCTTCACGCCAACTTGCTTCTCGGAAATGCCCAGCGCGGCGGCGATGTTTTTCTTCATGCTGGCGATGTGCGGATAAATTTTCGGCGCCTGCGCGATGACCGTGGCGTCAATGTTCACGATTCTTGCGCCGCGCCTGGCGGCTTGCTTCGCAGCTTCCTCCAGAAAAATTTTGCTCGGCACGCCTTTCCAGCGCAGGTCGGTGTTCGGGAAAAAATGGCCGATGTCCTCCTCGCCGAGCGCGCCGAGAACGGCATCGCAAATGGCGTGCATCAGCGCGTCGGCGTCCGAATGGCCGTCGAGGCCCTTGGTGTGCGGAATCTCCACGCCGCCGAGGACGAGCCTGCGCCCGGCGACCAGTTGATGAACGTCATAGCCGATGCCAACGTGAACCATGAAGACACTGTAATTTTTTCCCGCGCCACTAAAAAGAAATTTCCTGAACTTTCAGCCACAGATGAAACACGGATTGAACACAGATTCCGAACCAAGTTTCTCTGTGTTTCATCCGTGTTCAATCCGTGGCTGAATTGGCCGCCACCGGCAGCGTGAAATAAAACGTCGCGCCCCGGCCGGGTTCGCTTTCGCAACGCACTTCGCCGCCGTGCGCCTGCACGATGTGTTTCACAATCGAAAGCCCCAGCCCGGTGCCGCCCTGGTCGCGCGAACGCGCCTTGTCCACGCGATAAAACCGCTCGAACACGCGGTCGAGCGATTCCGGCGGAATGCCCGGCCCGTCGTCCTGCACAAAAATTTCCAACGCGCAGTCGGCCAGTTTTTTTCCGCCGATTGTGACGTGGCCGTTGGCGCGGCCATATTTGATGGCGTTGTCCACGAGGTTGGCCAGCACCTGGTCGAGCCGGTTCGAATCGGCGCTGGCGATGAATTCCGGCAGTTCGTTCACCAGCGACACGTTTTTGTTTTCCGCCTTGGCATGAAGATCGGCCAGGACTTTGTCGGCCAGCGGACGCAGTTCGAGCGGCTGTTGATTCAGTATCAACCGGCCGGATTCCAGCGCGGAAATCGTCAGCAAATCCTGGATAAGCAAATCCAGCCGCTGCGTGTTGCGCTCGATGATTTTCAGGAAGCGCTCGGCCACTTCGGGATTGTCACGCGCGCCGTCCAGCAGCGTCTCGACATAGCCCTTGATAAGCGAGAGCGGCGTGCGCAGCTCATGGCTCACGTTGGCGACGAACTCCTCGCGCGTGCGTTCGAGCTGCTTCAGCCGGGTCAAATCATGGAACACTAAAATCGTCCCCTCGCGTTCGCCGGCGGAATTGGAGATGACGGCGGCGTTGACGCGCAGCCAGCGCTCGCTCAAGTCCGGCAATTTGATTTCGTAATCAAAAACCTGTCCCTCGGCCTGGACGCGCCGGACGAGGTCGTCCAGTTCGTGCAGGCGGAGCGCCTCGAGCACGGTCTTGCCGCGCAGCTCGATTTTCAAGCCGAATAGGTTTTTGAACGAGCGGTTGGCGAGATAAATTTTCTGCGCCCGGTCCAGCAGCAGCAAGCCTTCGATCATCGAGTTGAACAGAATCTGCTGCTGCGCCTTGGCGTCCACGCTGGTCTGCTGCTGGCGGCGCTGGGCGGTTTCAATCTCCGCCGCGCGCTGGCCCTGCACCGCGCGGAATTTCACCCGCCACCGGAAATGGAGGCCGGCGAGCGCGGCGAGCAGAATCAGCGTGAACGCGAACCACATGGGGAAAGGATGAAGGAAGAATGAAGAATGAAGAAACTTTTTTTAACGGACGACGACGGTGAAAGGCAATTCTTCATTCTGCCTTTTCATTCTTCATTATTCCACAAACCGGTAGCCGACGCCGCGGACCGTGTCCAGGTGCTTCGACGCCGCGCCGAGTTTTTCACGCAGGCGGCGCATGTGCGTGTCCACCGTGCGCGTGTCAATCAGGCTGTCGTATTCCCACACGTCGCGGAGCAACTGGTCGCGCGACTGCACACGGCCGGAGCGTTGCGCCAGCAAGGTGAGCAGCTTGAATTCGGTCGCCGTCAGTTCGATGGATTTGTTTTTCCAGCTCGCCAGGTGCCGGGGCAAATCAATCAGCAGGTCGCCGAAACGCATCTGGTCGTCCGGCTTTTCCTCGACCTGTCCGCGCGCGATGATTTTTTTGATGCGCAACAGCAGTTCGCGCGGACTGAACGGCTTAGTCAGGTAATCATCCGCGCCAAGTTCGAGGCCGAGCACGCGGTCAATCTCCGCCGCCTTGGCCGTGAGCATGAGGATCGGCACCTTCGCCGTCGCCGGGTCGAGCCGGAGCGCCTTGCAGATTTCAAATCCGTCCATTTCCGGGAGCATCACGTCCAGCACGATCAAATCAGGGATTTGCGCGCGCGCCTTTTTCAACGCCTCCGCTCCGTCGGCGGCGGTCGTCACGGCGTAACCGGCCTGCTTGAGGTTGAACTCGACAAGTTCAACCGCCTCCGGCTCGTCATCCACGACCAAAATCTTTGGCTTCACGGCGGTCATCATGGCACGCGCGAATTCGCCGCACAATTTCAATTCAGCGACAAACCGGCGACAAACATGTGACGATTGGGTGACGGAACAGATTCCGTGCGGCATGAACATCTGCGCCCCAAAATTTGGCAGCGTCGAGCCGGCGGCCCGAATGAATCGGCGCACAGCGCCGACGCTCCAATCACTGGACGTCGAGCGCACCGTCGAGGAAAACGAACATGCCACCGGCGGCATCGCCGGCCTTGAAAAGAAAATCGCCGGGGGCAAGCCGCACCGGATCGGGTTCCTTGGAAAATAAATCCGCTGGATTCATGCGGTGAAGATCAGGTTACGACGGCAGGGCGGCAAGTTACAACTCTGTTACGAGAACACCAGACTGGAATTACCGGCAGAAGAAATGGCGCACCGGCTGAACCAAAAGAAAAGGCGCCCGGTTGCCCGGACGCCCTGTTTGAATGATTGCTTTCCGCTTACGCGAGCAGCGGATTTTCTTCCGCTGCGGATTCGGATGATTCCTCGACTTCGGGTTCGTCCGGAATGTCCACCAGCGCGCGGATCTGAGTCTTGCGATGGTAGTCAAAGCCGGTGCCCGCCGGAATGATGTGACCCATGATCACGTTTTCCTTGAAGCCGCGCAGGCTGTCAATCTTGGAACGGGTCGCGGCCTCGGTCAGCACGCGGGTCGTGTCCTGGAAGGACGCGGCGCTCAGGAAGCTGTCGGTTTCCAGCGAAGCCTTGGTGATGCCGAGCAACACTGGCGAGGCTTCGGCGGGCTTGCCGCCCTTCTTCTCGACGGACTCGTTCTCGGCCTCGAACTCCAGCTTGTCCACCTGTTCGCCCCAGAGAAACTGCGTGTCGCCCGCCTCGGTGATGCGCACCTTGCGCAACATCTGGCGCACGATGATCTCGATGTGCTTGTCGTTGATCGTCACACCCTGGAGACGATAAACTTCCTGCACTTCGCCGACCAAATGTTCCTGCAATTCCTGCGGTCCGCTTATCTCAAGGATTTCATGCGGATCCACCGGACCTTCGGTGAGCTGCTGGCCCTTCTTGACCATGTCGCCCTTGAAGACGATGACGTGGCGGCCGATCGGGATGAGATGTTCCTCTTCCGTGCCGGTCTGCGGATCCTTGACGAGCACGCAGCGCTTGCCGCGCACGCTCGCCCCGAAGTCCACGAGGCCGTCAATCTTGGAAATTTCCGCCGCGTCTTTCGGACGGCGGGCTTCGAACAATTCAGCCACACGCGGCAGACCGCCGGTGATGTCCTTGGTCTTGGCACTCTTGCGCGGCGTCTTCGCCATCAGGGTGCCGGCCACGATCTTGTCGCCTTCATGCAGCACGATGTGCGCGCCGGACGGGATCGGATAGTTGGCCACGACTTCGCCCTTGTCGTCGCTGATGATGACCTGCGGATGCAAATCTTCCTTGTGGTCAATGATGACCATGGCTTCCTGGCCGGTGGTCTCGTCCATTTCCTGCTTCATCGTCACGCCTTCGATGATGTCATGGAACTTAATCTTGCCGGCCTTCTCGGAGAGAATCGGCACGTTATATGGATCCCACTGGACGAACGTGTCGCCCTTCTTGATCTGCGAGCCGTCCTTGAAGGAGATGACCGCGCCGATGACGATGGTGTGGTTTTCCAGTTCGCGGCCGGTTTCGTCATGGATGGAAATCGTGCCGTTTTTATTGAGCACGATGTTGTTGCCATCCTCCAGTTGCACGACGCGAAGTTCGTTGAAACGGATTTTGCCGTCGTGCTTCGACTTGACCTGCGGAACCTTGAACACCTGCGCCGCCGTGCCGCCGATGTGGAACGTCCGCATCGTGAGCTGGGTGCCGGGTTCGCCGATGGACTGCGCGGCGATGATGCCGGTGGCTTCGCCGAGTTTCACCAGCGCGCCGGTCGCGAGACTGCGTCCGTAGCAATGGATACAAATGCCGTGCTTGCTTTCGCAAGTGAGCACGGACCGGATGCGCATCCGGTCAATGGCCGTGGCCTCAAGGCGTTTCGCCTTCTCTTCGTCAATCTCCTCGTTCGCGCGGATCAGGAATTCCTTCGGGTTGGTCGGGTTGACCATGTCGTCGCAGGAGAAACGGCCCACGATCCGGTCGGCCAGCTTGACCACTTCGTCTTCGCCTTCATACACGGCGGAGACCCAGATGCCGTTCGTCGTGCCGCAGTCTTCTTCCTGGATGATGACATCCTGTGACACGTCCACGAGCTTGCGGGTCATGTAACCGGAGTCGGCGGTCTTGAGCGCGGTGTCGGCGAGACCTTTGCGTGCGCCGTGCGTCGAGATGAAATATTCCAAAACCGACAGACCTTCGCGGAAGTTCGCCAAAATCGGCTTCTCAATGATGTCGCCGCTGGGCTTGGCCATGAGGCCGCGCAAACCGGCGAGCTGACGCACCTGCT
>CAZIFP010000106.1:0-8976 GCA_964538105.1 uncultured Bifidobacteriaceae bacterium | reverse complement strand
AGGCATTTAGCTGACTAATACTAATCGGTCGTGCGGCTTGATTGCTTTTCCTTTTTGGAAAATGCAAATTTAAACTCGCGAGTTGTAGTGCCAATAGACTTCTATGTGTAGTTTTCAGAGAACCGCCGATTCATTTCGGATTGATCTTTATAATTTTGCACGGCTCAAACCGTGCTCAACAATTTGGTGGCCATAAAGCTGTGGTCCGACCCGTTCCCATTCCGAACACGGCCGTCAAACACAGTCTTGCCAATGGTAGTGGTTGTATAGCTTCCGCGAGAGTAGGTTGCCGCCATTCTTTCAAAAATGCCGGAGAATTGTTTCTCCGGCATTTTTATTTTCAATGGAAGTTTAACTTGACGGTAAACGCAGAGTTGCGTCGAGCGGCGGCAGTTCGACCAGATCTTTTCCGCCTGTGCCGCCGCCGAGTTTTTGCAGTTTTTCGCCCGATGGCTTGATTCGCGATTCGTAGCTGCCAACGGCCTGGTTGAACGCCCGGTTCGCCGTTTCTAGTCCGCCCCGGATTTTTTCGAGATGCTCGGTGAACGTGACGACGCGGATAAACAGTTCCTGCGCCGCTTCGGCGATTTTCTGCGCGTTCTCCGTCTGCGCGTGCTGCTGCCAGCTCACGCTCACCGAACGCAGCAGCGCGATGAGCGACGCCGGCGTTGCGAGCAAAATTCTTTTTTCTGCCGCCCACACGATTAAATCATGATCGCCTTCCAGCGCCGCGCTGAAAAGTGACTCCGCCGGCACGAACAGCACGACGTAATCCAGCGCGTTCGGAAACTGGCGCGGATAATCGCGGTCGGCCAGCGCTTTGATGGTGGCTTTTAATTTCGCTGCGTGCGCTGCCAGCGCTTCGACGCGCTTTACCGGCTCCGCTGATTCGAGCGCATTGAGAAAATCAAAATCCGGAACTTTCGCATCCACGATGATGAAACGGTCGCCCGGCAATTTCACGACAAGATCGGGTCGGTTTTCGCCGGAGGTTGTCTGCTCCGTAAAATCGCAGTGTGCGCTCATGCCCGCCGCCTCGACGACGCGCCGCAGCGTTTCTTCGCCCCACCGACCGCGTGCCTGGTTTGATTTCAAAACCGAACGGAATTGAGCCGTCTCCGCCGCGAGCGTCACATTGGATTGAGCCAATGTTTCCAGGTGTTTTTTAACTTCGCCCAGCGCGCCAGACTGGGCGGCGGAACTCTGCTGCAAATTCTTTTGATACGATTCCAACTGCTGTTTGAGCGGTTCAACCAAGCCTTTGATTGCTTCCTGCCGCTGCGCCAAATCGCCTTTCGCTACTTCTTGAAATTTGCCAAACGACTGTTCCGCCAGCCGTAAAAATTCCGGCGCACTTTGTTTCAGAGCATCGGCACTCAACGCCTTGAATGTGTCGCGCAAATCCGCCAGCGCTTTTTCCTGCGCAACTTTCGCGTCGTGCAAGGTTTGCTCGTGAAGTGTTTTTTGCCCGGTGAGAGTTTTTTCGGCGGCGGCTTGATTCGCCAGCGCGGTGGCAAGTGAAGATTTGCTTTGAGAAAGCTGCTCACGCGCTTGCGTCAACTCCGTTTCGCGCTGGGTGAGTAGCTGGCGCAATTCATTTTCCAGCCGCGCGTCAGGCGGCGCGAAGGTTTGTTTTTGCGAGGCAAACAGCCAGCCAATCAATAAACCGAACCCGCCGCCAATGACGAAGGCGATGGCGAGTTGGATTCCAAGCGGCATAAATCAAAAGTGCGCCACGACTTCAATTTCCACGCTCGCGACTTTGGGCAGCGCGGCTACTTGAATTGTGGAACGCGCCGGAAAATTATCTGTGAAATATCTTCCGTAAACCTCATTCATGCCGGCGAAGTTGGCGAGGTCGGTCAGGAAGACCGTGGACTTTACAACATTTGCGAAGGTCAGCCCTTGGTCGTCGAGGATGGCCTTGATGTTTTGCAGCACGCGCTCGGTCTGTGCCTTGATGTCGCCGGTGATCAGGTTGCCATCGGCGGGGTTGATGGGAATCTGGCCGGCGCAGAACAGCAGGTCGCCGACGCGGACGGCATGATTATACGGTCCGATGGCCGCGGGTGACTTTGCGGGTTTGATGATGGTTTTGGTGACCATAATGTGAAGCGAAGTTTTACGCCTTTAAGCGTGCGGGTCAAGGAAAGCCATTTCATTCCACGCGGACGATGCGCGCCGGCTGTTTTGCGCCGCCGAAATTAAGCTGCGGCTGGTCGCCGGATTTTTTGCCCATGAGCTGCTCACCGAGCGGCGACTGCGGTGTGATGACAAGAATCTCCTTTTTGTCGTGCAAGACTTCCGTGCCGCCGGCGCGCGGACCGATGAAGTAAAAAGATTTTTCGCCGCCATGCTCCAGTTCCACCAGCGCGCCAAGACCAATGGGTTCGTCCGAGCCAAACTTTTTCACGGGCAGCTTTTCAAATTCCGCGATGGCCGACTGGATTTCCGCCGCCTGTCTGGACTGGCCGCGCGCGAGATAGGAAGCTTCGAGGCCGCGCGTGTCGTATTTGTTTTCCGCCTTGCTGGATTCGTGCGTGGCCTCGGCGCGGGAAAACTGCGCGGCGCGGAAATAGACCTGCAATTCCTCCGTCAGCCGGGTGACGATTTTTTGGATGATAACGCATTTGTTCATCAAGGGAATTTTTTTGCAAGCGGCTTATTGACTCGTTTGAAAATCAGCGGCCGAGGAGATTCGACGGATCGGCGGTGTCCTGGCCGAGCTGCTGGCTGGGCATGGCTTTGAGCGAGAAGGTGACGGCCACCGTGAAATCCGTCGGGCCGGTGGTGTTGTTAATCACCCGAAACGAAACCGCGCCGGTCCAGCTCCGCATGTCGCGATAGACGGTGTAGATCTGTTCCTGCAGGGTTCCGTTTTCCGCGTTGAAATAATCGCCCATCCGAACGCCCCAGTTGTCATCGAACCGGTAATACATCGTGCTGGTGATGGAATCGGCATTTTGATTGAAGCCGCCAAAGTCGTTGCGCAAATACCAGTAGCCGAGCCCCCAGCTCCAATGTTCGCCGGGCGCGAAGGTGAGCTGGTCAAACGCAAAGTTCACATCACCGTTCTCGACATTCTCGCGGATCTTGGATTCGAGGATGATCCACGAACGCGGCTTGAACTCAAAGTCGGAGTAAAGGTCGCTGAACGTTTGCTGCGGGCTGAACGGTTCGTCGAGGTTGTTGGTGGTTCCATTGGGATTCAGCCGCCAGTCAAGCGTGAGATTCCAGTCGAGCAGTTTGTCAACCTTGCCGTCGCGTTTCGTTTGCAGCGTGTTGCGCAGGCCAAGGCGGATCACGTTTTCGCTGTCCACGGAATCAATGTTGTTGTAATCGGGAAATTCTATCGGCAGCAGTTGCAAGCTGGGTAGCGCCGAATCAAACTGCGGTAGTTGCGACGGCGCCGTGCTGGGGTTCGGCACATAAACATAATTGGCCGACGGCTCGATGATGTGCCGCAAGCCATCAACCTGCAGAAACGAATTCGTCGCGCCCGTCCACAGTTGCGACATTTTGAACGACGTGCTGACGCCGGTGTTGAACACCGTGCGGTTGGCCACGGCGTTCGTGCCGCCCGGCCCGGTTTCGGCGCTGTAATAGGTGTAGCGTCCGCCGGCGCGCGGCGTGACGTTCAGCCAGTTGAAAAAAGTCCACGGCAGCGTGATTTGATGATAGGTGTCGGCGCGCGCGGCGGAATAGGTGGCATACGGCGTCACGCCATTGGTCTGCGCGAAAAATGCCTTGTAATAACCGGCGGAACTTTCGCTGTCATAATAAACCGGCGTGTCCAGAATCTGCTGGCGATAACCGGTGAGCTTCACGTCCGGCAGTCGTTCGATCTGGTTGAAGAAATTGTTGACCTCCGGCGTGGTGAGCGCGTCGAGGCTCCAGTTGTCCGAATATTTCTGCGCCTCGACGAACGTGTTCGGCTGCGGGTTTTCCCCGTAGCTGCCCGTGAAAAAATCATGTTCCATCATCGCGTCGCTCTGATAGTTGACGAGCGCCTTGAGGTTCAGGTTCGTCGCCGGCGTCGCCTGCCAGCCGAAATACACGCGCTGGCGGTTCTCGTTGATCGAGCCGTAATCCGGCAGGCCGTTCGTGCCCGCATACGGGTCGTGATCGTGGATGTAATAATACTTGAGCGTCGCATCGCCCCACTGCCCGAGGTGCAGGTTCAAGTCCGGCCCCATGCCCACGCCGCGTTCCGAGTAATAATCCAGGTGCACCTTGCCGTCCATCGCGTCATTCAGCCACCAGGTGTAGTTGTTCAGCATGAACCCGCCGTAGGAAGAGCGGAAGCCGCCCGAAAAATTCCAGTTGTCCGCGTGCGGCCCGATGTTGCGCCGGTAATATGGAAAATAAAACGTCGGCACGTCGCCTACAAACACCACCGCGTTCCACATCTCGACGTATTTGCCCGGCACAATCTTGATGTGGTTCGCGCGGACGCGGAAGGTCGGATCCGCCACGTCATCGGTCGTCACGAACGCGTGGCGGGCGTGGTAGGTCTGGTTGGTCGTGTCGCCTTCCAGTTCCTTGCCGGCGGCAAACAACGGCGCCTTGCCCGTGCGGAACTGTTCGCTTTGCATCTGGTGCGTCTTGAAATTATAGCGGATGTGCTCGCCCACCCAGAGCTGTTCGCCCGTTTCGATGTGGACATGACCGTCGGCCACGACTTCGCCCGACTGCTGATCCAACGACATTGTGTCCGCCGTTAGCACCGCACTGCCGTGGTTGTAATTGACATACACGCCGTTGGTGCCGATAACCGTGTCGCCCTGCATCATGATGCTGCCGACCGACACGCCCGGGATGATCTGATTAAGCGCCTGGATGTCCCACGTATCCGGTTCCTGCGCCAAGGCAAGGAACGGAAAAACCACGCACAGGAAGGCAAGCGCGGCGATGGCGGGGAATGGTCTCATCAAGCCACGCCAATTAAACAGAACGCTTCCCGACTGCCAAGAGAGTTTTCAACCACCAGAAGAAAAAACACCAGACTGAAATAAAATTTTTGCCACTGTCCGGTGTCTTCGCGGTGAAAAACCGCGTCGCCGGTCATTCAAAGCTCGCGGGCGCGGCGGAGCCGGACTTGGATTTCAGCCAGGCGTCAAAGTCATCCTGGCTTTGCACGATGACGAAGCCGCCGGCCATCGCGGCGTGGCCGTTGCCGCAGAGCTGCGCGCACTCAATTTGGTAGCGGCCGATTTTCGTGGGCGTGAACGTCACGGGAATGCGCAGGCCGGGAATCGCATCCTGCGTGATGCGCATGGCGACAAGCTTCAGCGAATGAATCACGTCTTTGGAACTCAAATAAATCAGCACCGGCTTGTTGACGACGACATGGATTTCGTTCAGCACCTGCACATCGTCCTTGCCGGCGGGATCGGCGGGATCCACGCCGAAGACGTTGTCGCTGGCGATAAGCTTCATGTCCTGCCGGCCAAATTTTCCGTCAAGTCCGGGATAGCGGGCGTTCCACGCGAACTGCTGCGCCATGATTTGCACGACGGTGCTGTCCTCGGGTTTCGGGAATCGCTGCACGTTTTTCGCCCAGAGCGGAATGGCGATGCCGATGAGCAGGACCGCTTCGATCAGCACCACGGCGATTTCAGAATATTTGGGCAGAAGGCTCGTGGAACCGGCGTAATCGGCCTTGGGATGGCGCGCGGCGTTGAACCGCCAGAGCACATAGCCGAAATAAATGATCCAGCCGACAAAGAGCACTAGCATCAGCCAGTGGAGATAAACCATGAGGTCGTCCACGGCCTGGCCGTTGGCCGAGGCGAGTTCGGGCAGGCAGAGAATATTTTTGGCAAACCAGTCGTTCATGCTTTGGATTGTGCGGGTGAATTTTTCCGCTCGGCGGCGGCGGTGAGCGCCTCGCTTTTGCGGATGGCGTAAATCAAAAACGTCAGGAACGCGCCCAGCACCGTCGCGACGATGGCACCGAGCGTGAGAATGGCCCAGTTCATGCCGTCGGCCATCGGCGAATCAATGTTGCCGCCGTAGCACGCGGCGCAGGCGAAAGTTTTCACCGGTGCAAACGCGGCCAGCGCGAGAAATAAAATGGTGCGTAGCGTTTTCACAGGTAGCCGATGTTTTTCAGTTTCTTCAAAAAATAAACCCCATAAACGATCACCAAAATGCCGGCGATGATTCCCGCCACGCCCCAAAACACGCTGCCCGCTTGAAACGCCCACGTCGCGAACCCGAACGACAGCGCGGTGAGCAGCGTCACAAAAATGAGATGAACGGCTTTGAGTGACATAATAATTAGTGGGAAATCGTGCCGGTGGGAAAACCAAACATGGCACCGAGCGTCAACCCGAGCAGGCCGATGAAAAAGAACACGGTGAAACCGAGCACGATGTAGATGAGTTTTTTTTCGGACAGCAGGTGCATCAGGTAGCCGGCGACGAGAAACGCGTTCACCACCGCGATGGCGAGGATGAGCGCTACCTTCAACGTCCAGCCTTCACCGATGTGCGAGAACGACGTCGCGATCATTGCCGAGGTGGTGCAGACGACGACGAGAAACACGACCGCGCAGAGACGGAAGTAGCTTTTCAGGCAGACAGGCTTTTCGGATTCGCTCATAAACATTTCAGGTCAAATAAAGCACAGGGAACAGAAAAATCCAGACCAAGTCCACAAAATGCCAGAACAGGCCGGAAACCTCGATGCGGTTGGTGAAGCGTTCAGGATCGGTCTTCCACATGGCGCCCCCGAAGGCCCAGAGGTAAAAAATGACGATTGTGCCGCCGAGAATATGCAGCGCGTGCAGGCCGGTCAGCGTGAAATAAATCGCGGTGAAGGTGTTATGTTTCGGGCCGTAATTTTCCATCTTCTTGATGTCGGCGGCGGTGATGGTGACTTCGTCGAGCTTGGCCGACTGCGCCGCCGGGCTGCGCAAATCCATCAAATCCTTTTCGTCGTCAACGATCCGGCCGTGCAGGGTGACCGTGCCGGATTTTTTCGCGAGGTCGAAGTCGGTGGATTTTTCAATCAGGTGGCCGTCGGCGAATTTTCCGTTGGTCAACTGGACTTCGTAATGAATCAGCTTGTCATGGTATTCGAAGGATTTGATTCCTAGGAATGTCAGCGCCAACAAAATGGTGCAGGCATGGAAAATTTTGAATTTTCGGAAATCACGGACTTTGCAAGCGGCCCAGGCGAGCAACGTGGTGATGGCCGAGAGCGCGAGCAGCAGCGTGTTGACAGTGCCGAGCGTGACGTTGAGCCAGCCGTGCGGCCACATGCCCGGTTCCGCGCCGACGCGCAGCAAAATGTAGGCGGAGAAAAGTCCGCCGAAGAGCATCACTTCCGACGCCAGAAACAACCAGATGCCAAGCTTGGCATTGTAAAGACCGGTATCCGGCCGAATCTGAATGGTATAGGGAATTTCCATGAAAAATTTCAGTGATGGGTGCCGGGAATGACCGGTGCGGCGGAACTTTCGGGTTCGTCCTGCGGCGTGAAATCCGTGGCGTGGCCGGGCGCGCTGTATTCATAAGGCCCGCGGACGACGACCGGTGCGTGCGCGAAATTGCCGTGCGGCGGCGGCGTTGGCGTCTGCCAGTCGAGCGTGGTCGCGCCCCAGGGATTGTCGCTGTTCACTTTTTCGCCGTGGCCGATGCTCCAAAATAAATTGATGATGAACGGAATTTGCGCGATGCCCAGCGCGATGGCCGCCCAGAGGATCCAGGTGTTGAGTTCCATCACTGTGCCGGGCAGGGCGTCAATGGCGTTCGGCACGCGCGCGGCGGAGTAGTTCACCGCGCCGTCGCTCATGCGGCGCAACATGCCCTTGATGCCCTGCGCGAACATCGGCATGAACACGATGTTCATGAACGTGAACGAGCACCAGAAATGCACGCGGCCCCAGAATTCGTTCATCCGCCGCCCGGTCATTTTTGGAAACCAGAAATAAACGCCGGCGAACAGCGCGAATATCGTCCCCGGCGCGACGACATAATGGAAATGCGCGATGATGTAATAGGTGTCGTGCAGATACAAATCGCTCGCGGCCAAGCCGAGCGGCAAACCGGTGAGCCCACCGATGCCGAACATCGGCAGGAAGCCGAGTGCGAACAGCATCGGCGTGTTGATGCGGATGGAGCCACCCCAAAGCGAGAGGAACATGCACGTCAAAATGATCACGGACGGAATCGAAATGATCATCGTCGTCGTCTGGAAGAACGTCGCGATTTTCTGGCCCATGCCGGTCATATACATGTGGTGCGCCCAGACGATGAACGACAGGAAGCCGACGAACAGCACCGAATACACCAGCGATTTATAACCCCAGAGCGGCTTGCGCGTGTTGTTGGCGATGACTTCACCCACGATGCCCATCGCCGGCAAAATCAAAACATAAACTTCCGGGTGGCCGAGGAACCAGAACAGGTGCTGCCACAGCAGCGGGCTGCCACCGCCGCTGCGGTCGGCGAGCTGGCCGCCGATGGCGAGTCCGGTTGGCAGGAAGAAGCTTGTGTGCGCGACGTTGTCCATCAACTGCAAAACGCCGGCGGCTTCGAGCGGTGGAAAGGCGAGCAACAAAATAAAAGCCGTCACGAACTGCGCCCAGACGAAAAACGGCATCCGCATCCACGTCATGCCTGGCGCACGGAGCTGGATGATGGTGGCGATGAAATTCACCGCGCCGAGCAGCGACGACGTTATGAGCAGCACCATGCCGACGAGCCAGAACGCCTGGCCGTTCGTGGGAATCGTCGTGGCGAGCGGCGAATAGGAAGTCCAGCCGGCCTGCGCCGCACCACCGGGAATGAAAAAGCTCACGAGCATCACCACGCCGCCGAGAAAAAATGCGTGGAAGCTCGCCATGTTGACGCGCGGGAAACACATGTCCGGCGCGCCGATCATCAGCGGCACGACGTAGTTGCCGAACGCCGCGAACGCCAGCGGCACCACGCCGAGAAACACCATGATCGTGCCGTGCATCGCGCC
>CAZIFP010000105.1:0-9036 GCA_964538105.1 uncultured Bifidobacteriaceae bacterium | reverse complement strand
ACGCGGTGTTTCGGGTGGAGAAATTGTGCGCATTGCCGGCGAAGGCCTGCCCAGGCCGCGCGGCGGATGCGGCGATTTGCTGGTGCGCGTCACATACCGCGTCGAAGTTCGGGTCAGTCGCTACGGTAAATAAATTGGCTCCGGCATTTACAATCGTCAGGCCGGCCGCCACGATTGCCATTCCTCCGGAGAAAATTCCATGCCGCAGGCAAACCAAACCGCAGAACCAAATAAAAGTTATGGGTGACAAATCCCCGAAAGCCAACCAGAAGAAGTCCGGCCAGAAACAATCCAAAACCAGCAGCGCCAGCGCCAAGAAAAACGCCGCCGTCGCCGCCAAGTCGGCCGCCGGCAAGAAGAAGTAATCGGCTGTTAATGACTGTCTCTCCTGAGGCAAAATCAGGGGAGACAGATTTCTTTGCCCGTTTTCCGTCCGTATTGCGAGACCGCCAGCTCTCCGGCTATTATCGCTTCATGGAAAAGAACCGGCTCGAGGCCTTCAGTGATGGCGTCATCGCCATCATCATCACCATCATGGTGCTGGAACTGAGGCCGCCGCCTGCGGTCGAACTTGCCGACTTGAAGCCAATGCTACCGGTGTTCTTGAGTTATGTGCTGAGCTTCATTTACGTCGGCATTTACTGGAACAACCATCATCACATGTTTCATTCCACGAAAAAAGTTACAGGCGGTATCCTGTGGGCGAATCTGCACCTGCTCTTCTGGCTGTCGCTGTTTCCGTTCACAACCGCGTGGGTGGGTGAAAACCATCTCACACCGACGCCCACGGCGGTCTACGGTTTCGTGCTGCTGATGGCGGCCATTGCGTATTTCATTTTGCAGCGCGCCATCATCAGGCAACAAGGCCGCAATTCACTCCTCGCGGCGGCGATTGGCAAGGATTGGAAGGGAAAACTCTCGCCGGTGCTCTATCTCGCCGCCATTCCGCTCGCGTTCGTGAGTCCGTGGATTTCGAGCGGCTTGTATGTGTTCGTCGCGCTCATGTGGCTCGTTCCCGACCGCCGCATCGAGCGCATGCTGGTGAAACACGAAGAATAATAAAATCGCGCGAAGCTTTGGACAACCCCACCAAAGATGTAGTCTCGATGACACAAACATTCTGAATCCAAACTCAATGCTTTTATGATCTCACGCCTCGTTTTTCATTCCGCGATGATATTGGCTGCCGTGGTTGCGATCATCGGCCGACCGACATGCGTCGTCGCCGCCGCCGCGGACAAACCACAGTATTACGAACTACGGATTTACTCGACGCAATCCGCCGAGCAACAGAAGCGCGTCAATGATTACTGGCAAACCGCCGCCATTCCCGCCTACAACCGCCTGGGCATTCAGCCGGTTGGCGTTTTCACCGAACAGGAAGATTCTGCGACCAACAAGATTTACGTCCTCATCCCATGCGACTCCGTGGAAATCTTTGCTGAAATTCCGGCGAAGCTTGCGGCGGACGCGGAATACCAGAAAGTTGCCGCCGAATTTCTGAACGTATCGAAGACCAATGCCGCTTACGAACGGTTTGAAAGCTCATTGCTCGTGGCGTTCGAAGGCATGAAACATATCTGCGTGCCGCCGGCGGATAAAAAGCCGACCGTCTTTGAACTGCGCACCTACAAAAGCCCCAGCGAAGACAAAGGCCTGAACAAAATTAAAATGTTTGAGAACGGCGAAATCACCACGATGAAGGAAGTCGGACTGGCCCCAATTTTTTATGGACGGACACTGGTTGGCGCGAACATGCCCTGCCTGACTTACATGACGTGCGGCGAAAACATGGACGCGCACAAGCAGCATTGGCAGGCATTTTCCGCCGCGCCGGTCTGGAAACAATTGCAGGCCGATCCGCAATACAAGGACAACATGATCGGCATGATCAAGGTCATGCTCAAACGCACACCGGCGTCGCAAATCTAAAGTTGCCTCATTTCATCGCCGCATAGACGTGATGCACGTCGTCGTGGTCGTCGAGGGCGTTGAGAAAATCCGCGACCTCCTTGTGTGCCGCGCCGGAAACTTCGCGGAATTCCTTCGCGACGTAGCGCATCTCCGAGGCGATGACATTCCAGCCCGCCGCCTTCAACGCCTTGGAGACCGAGTCCAGCTCCTTGATGCCGGTGAAAAAGCGCGCGCCCGTTTGTCCGGCGGAAACCTCCTCGGCTTCGAGCGGCTCAAATTCGTTCGCGCCGGCTTCAATCGCATCGCCCTCTGCGTCGCGGTTCGCATCCGGGTGCGTGGCCTCGACCACGCCGAGATGGTTGAAGAAAAACGCCACGCTGCCGGGCTGGCCCATCGAACCGGCCTTAAACAGATTGCGGATTTCCGGCGCGGTGCGGTTGCGATTGTCCGTCAGACATTCCACGACGACCGGCACCTTGTGCGGCGCGTAACCTTCATAAACGACGGTCTCGTAATTGACCTTTTCCTCGCCGATGCCCGCGCCCTTTTTAATGGCGCGCTCGATGGTGTCCTTGGTGACGGACGCCTTCTTGGCCTTTTCGACGGCGACAAACAGGCGCGCGTTGAGGTCGGGGTCAGGCCCGCCCATTTTGGCCGCGACCATGATTTCGCGGACCAGCTTGACGACCATCTGGCCTTTTTTGTGCGCGCTCGCTTCACGCCCGGCTTGTTTCCATTGTGCGCCCATAAGATTTTCAACAGTGTGGGAAATTTACGCGAGTAAGAAAACTAAATTGTTTCGGCCGCAGCGTTGCCAAACAAAATCTCCGTTCACCAGCTCACCGGCACGGTCATCTTTTTTCCGAAGCGGTTGGTGTAATGCAGTTGCCGGTGCTGCCGGCCGTATTCGTGGACGAGCTTGGTGATTTTCACGTCATAGCAGCAATACTCGGCGATTTCCGCCAGCCGGCCGTCCTTGAACCACCGGATTGCCTGCAAACCTTCCGCCGTTTTTTCCACGCCGAATGTCGCGGTCGCGATCGAGTCGAGCGACAGCCGGTGGTTCAGCGTATTTTGCAACTCGACCAGCATGTCCAGCGTCGGCAGCTGGCTCAAATCGAACGACGTGTAGCCGTGCAGCACCTCGTAGTCGAAGCGCAAATTGTTGAAACCGACAATCAAATCCGCGCGTTGCAAATACTTTATGAGGTCGTCCACCTGTTTCTCGCCGTAGATTTTATATTCGCCGCCCGCCGTGCTATACGTCACGCCGATGCTCATGCCCATCTTGGAAATGTTGCCCCAGCCGCCCACCTCGTCGGCGGACTTCTGCGTTTCCAGATCGAAATAGACGATGTTTTTAGCCACAAATTTTAGACACAATTAACAGAATTCACAAAATTCAAAAATAATTCTGCATGATTCTGTGAAATCTGTCCAAAAAACTTTGGCCTTTGAACTTTTGGGTTTTCAGCTTAATAGTTTTCGCATGTCACTCACACCATCCACCATGCTGCCGCTCGGCACGACCGCGCCCGATTTCAACCTGCCGGACAGCAGCGGAAAATTCGTCTCGCTCGCCGGCTTCAAAGACAAGGCCGCGCTCGTCGTGATTTTCATGTGCAACCATTGTCCGTATGTCATCCACATCCGCGCCGGACTCGCGCAGCTCGCGCGCGATTGCGCGCCGAAAAATGTCGGCATCGTTGGCATCAATGCCAATGACGTGAAAAATTATCCCGAGGATAGCCCGGCAAAAATGAAGGCCGAAGTAGAAGCCGCCGGCTATATTTTCCCTTATCTTTACGACGAAACGCAGGCCGTCGCCAAAAGTTATCGCGCCGCCTGCACGCCGGACATTTTTCTTTTCGACCGCGGCCGCCGGCTGGTTTATCGCGGCCAGTTCGACGCCAGCCGTCCCGGCAACGGCCTTCCCGTGACCGGAAAAGATTTACGCGCCGCTCTCGACGCCGTGCTTGCAGGAAAACCGACATCCGAATTTCAGGTCGCCAGCATGGGCTGCAACATCAAATGGAAAGCCGGCAACGAGCCGGATTATTTCTGAAACCGGAAGCTGGATTAAGAATTTATTTTCCGGCGCGATCCAGCCGCAGGAGTTCCGCGCTGTAGCCCTGGCGAAACGTCGGATATTTGAACCTGTAGCCAAGTTCCATTTTCAATTTGCGGTTCGACACGCGTTTGTTCGTCACGCCGCGCTTGCGAGTGTCGTCCAAATTTTCCGGCCCGACCGGCGGCATCGGCTTGTCCACGGCTTGCGCGAGCCACTGGAAAAAATGCAACTGGCTCACCGGTTCGTCGTCCGACGCATTGTAAATTTCCCCGGCGCGACCGCTTTTCAAGGCGGCGATGATACAGCCGACCAGATCGTCGCGATGAATCATGTTCAGAAACCGCGCACCGTCGCCTTCAATGTGCGCGGCGTCCTTGAGAAATTGTTTGAACCAGTGCCCGCGCTCCGGTCCATAAATGCCGGCAACACGCAGAATCACGGCGGGGAATTTTTCCTGTGCCACCGCATCGAGCAAGACTTTTTCCGTATCGGCGAGGATTTTGGATGTTTCCGCGAGCGGTTCGGCGGGACTGGATTCCTTCACCGGCGAACCGTCGTATTGCGCGTAAACGCTGGTGCTGCTGGTGTAAACAAATTTTTTGGGCGGATGTGGCGCGAGCCAGTCAATCAGGTTGCGCGTGCCTTGCAGATAAATTTGCCGGTAGCTGTCCGAATCGCCCCCGGCGGCGACGCAGTTCACGACCCAGTCAAAATCACGCGGCAGCTTCGCCAGCGAATCGGGCTGCGTCACGTCGCCTATGAGCGGCTGGATGCCGGCGGCGGTCAATTCGCCTCCCGCCGCCGGATTTCTCCGCAGGCCAAAAACCTCGTGCCCGAGCCGGACGAGTTCCGCGCCGAGCGGCACTCCGGCATAACCGCAGCCGACAATCAAAACGTGCATGTAAAAATGATAAACCTTGGCGGAAAACAAAGCGAGCGCGGTGCAATTAGCCTTTGTCAGGCGTGCGTCCTCGCCACGTAGCGGTCTCTGGCTTTGAAGGTTTAACGCTTCAGCCGACGCAACAGAAAGTATTCATTGAAAGGCCGGTCGTCGGTGACCTGGACATTGAGATCAGGATTGAGGACTGACGGGATTGAATATTCATTGGTTGTCACCTGGCCAAGATAGGCGGCCGCATCTTGGGAATTGTTCCATTCCAGAAGGTCTTTTTTTGCGCTGGCGGGCATCCGGTCGGCCAGTTGTGCCGGGTTCAAGTTCTCAATGGGTTCCATGGAAGCGAGCAGATGGATTCCCCAACCTTCGACCGACGGAAAGCCGCGCACATAGGGGAATGATTCATGGATGGAGCGCATGACGGCTTGCGCAGTAAGATATTCCCCACCCCCGCCGGGAAACCACATCTGCACGATGCCGTTGGTGTTCAGATGCTGCCTGGCCAGCGTGTAAAAATCCGTGGAAAAGAGCAGGCTGGAACCGGCGGCCTCCACGGGCGGCGGCGGATCCACCACGATGATGTCAAAATTTTTCCCGCACCGGCTGAGATAACGCCGGCCGTCGTCAATGATGATGTGGCCGTTGGGATTGTTGACGAATTTTTCCGCGTCGGCGTGGTAAAAGCCGAAGGCCCTGGTCACGCTCGGCACCAGTTCCACCACTGTCGTGTCAATGTCCCAGCTCAAGGCCGAGCGATACGTCGTCCCCATCCCGAAACAAATGACAAGCATGGATTTGGGCTGTCCCCGATGAAACGCAAGCGGCAGATGGGCGATGAACTTGGTGATCGGCGTCAGCCTGGTCATCCCAATGCCGTTCACGAGCAGCCATTTGTCATTTCGATCGCTTCCGAACGAAGTCACGGAGGCCATGTAATCGCGGTGGACAAAGGTGTTCTTGGTTTGCTTGAACAGCGCGTCCTCGAAATCTTCGGAGAAATAGGTCGTCCCGACCAGCACGGCGGTAAGCACAGATCCGAAACTCACCCGCCGCAGCCAGGATTGAGACCGGCACAGCGCCAGCCAGAAGGCGATGAAAGGCAGCGCCAGCAAAATCAGGGCGCAGCGTTCGCTCACCCACGGCAGCAGCAGATAACACCCGACGAGCGGGCCGAGGATGCACCCTAGGACATTGATGGCATAAGCCTGCCCGGCGCGGCGCGGCTGGCCTGCGGCGTATTCGTCAATCAGGCCCGGCGTCAAATATCCCAGCAGCGCGCAGAACGGACAGATGCTGCCCAGTAGGATCAGGGCGCTGGCCGGATGAATGCTGCCGCTCCAAAACTGTTCGGACAAAATCCGCGGATCGTTCGCCAGCACCGGCAGGAAGGCGGTTATGGCCAGCGCCGAAAACAGCGTGCCCTTGGAAACAACCCGGCCCCGGCGCAAATCACGCCGATAGATCAGCGAACCCAAAAAGGTTGCGCCCAGATAAGTGAAGACAATCATCGCGAAGGAATAAACCTGCGTCTTCAACACCACCGCGAACGCCCGCGACCAGACGACCTCCATGGCCATGGCGAGGAAGCCCGTTGAAAACAGGATCAGCCGGACCAGCCCGGCCTGGTAATCTCCCGCCGACGCGGGCGCTTCCACCCTGGCTTCAGCTCCAACCATCGGAGTTTTTTTCTGTTGCTGCTGTTCCCACGCCAGGCAGGCGCTGATGAAGGCGATGGTGAAATTAGCCGCCGCCGCCACCCAAAGCGTGTGGCGAAATCCCAGATTTTCCACGAACATGACAGCGGTGCAAAATGTGCCGGTCATCGCGCCCAGAACATTAGCCAGGTAAAGAAAACTGAAACTCTCGGTGTTCCGGGCATCCAGTTCCCGGACGTAGCTCATCATGAACGGAAACGTCGTGCCCATGCATACGCACCAGGGAAAAATCGAGATAGCCAGCGCCAGCGCGGAGCACGCCAGATAGCTGAACGAATCCATCTGGCCCGTCGGCAGCAAAAGATGTTCGCTGACGACGAACAGCTTCGGCACCGCAAACGCGCCCAGCCCGATCAGCAGCTCCGCCCCGCCGTAAAAAACGGCGGCGGAAAGTCCGGTCTTCCTCACGAAGGCGGCGATGAAACGCCCGCCCGCCCACGACCCGAGGGCCAGCCCCAGCATGAACACCGACAGCACCACCGACAGCACCGGCGTGATGATGCCGAACGCCGCGAAAGCCATGCGCGTCCACACCACCTGATAGACAAGGCTGGCAAACCCGGAAAAGAAGAACAGGAAAAATAAAACCCGGCGGGTGAATTGGTTCATGTCGGACAGTTATTTAACCGCCGCAACCCACTCGCACAAGATTCAAAATCCGTGCCGGCCGTCGAATTGGGCGGAATCGTGCCGCAACCGCGCCGGGCGAGCCGGAGGGCGAGGCGCATGAACTGGGAGTCGGACATCGCTGCAAATCGTAGCTGCTGACGCCTGCCGCGCCAAAGCCAAAAGCCGGCTTTGCGGATGTTCCCGCCGGCAACCGGTCATTTCCCCAGATCTCATAGCCGGTTCCCCCGCAAATCTGAGCAGTTCCTCCGGAGTTGTCACGGTTTCCCCCGCGCACCGGACGCCTTCCCCCGGACAATTTACCGATTCCCCCGCCCAATTATAGGGTTCCCCCGGACATTTTGCGGGTTCCCTTGGGCAAATATCCATTTCCCCGGATGATTTGGGGCTTTCCCCCGGAGTTTTTTCGCATTCCCCCGCGCAATTGGCAGTCTCCCCCGGCCGCCGGACGCTTTCCCCCCACCAATTATTGAGTTCCCCCGGAGTTTTGGGGCGTTCCCCCGCCGAATTTTAGGCCATTTCCGCCCGTTTTTGACGTTCTGTGGTCAAAATTCGCCATTTCGGAGGGTTACCCGGCAAAAGCCCAAGACACCCGGCGAAGTCCCGCCGCAGCCCCGTTGGGGCGGCATATTTGTAGCCGGGCAATCAATATAAATTCAAAGCTCCGTCGGAGCGGCATCGTCCGGGAATATGCCGCGCCCACGGCGCTGAAAAATCCCGATGTGATTCGACCAAACTTGGGTGGCATCTAGTTACTAAACGAGAAGGCTTGGAATCTGCACGCTTAAAGACTGACGCGGGTCTAAAAAAATAGCCTCACCATTCCATAAACCACATTCTTTTAACACTTGCATCATATTACTCATGCCCTCATCACGCGTCAGAAGACATTTGCACATTCTAGCCGACACAACATATTTTTGATCTTCGAGATTGTTTCGTTGTTCTGAAAGCTTCCGGCCCAATATTTTGTTGGGTATGGCAGTTGGAACTTTTTGTATGCGGCAAAGCGGAGTGTAACAATAAAACATGTCGGTCGTAAGATAATAGAAAGTGGCTGGAAATTGCTTGAAAGTTGCCTTTGTGTATTTCGAAAACCCTTTCTCAATTCGTTTTTTGAAATTGGAATGGCGATTACGAAACTGCCAGCCCAAGAGCCTTTCTAAAATATGTTTGCCTCCTTCTTTTGAATCCATAATTTCCGCAAATAGCTTCCAAACGTATTCTTGAAACAACTCCTTTTCAGATTTTATCGCTATGAATTTGCCTGTTGGTAAAATCGAGCTTTGAAATTGCATTCGTTCGTGGATGATTCGCTCTTTGATTTGTCGCCTTTGCTCCAACCAAGCGGAAAGCGCAGGATCATTCGGATTTAAGCGGTTTAGCAATTCGACTGTTTTTTGTGCCGGTGGAGGAAGGATTTTGTGTTGTTTTTTCTGAATCAATTCTTTGAAAACAATTTCAACATCATCATCAATCCAACAGGAAATCATTCCTAAAAGAGTTTTGGCCATTTCTGAAACGACGGCTGGATTCGTTTTGCCAGGCTTCGCAAGGTTAGTCCAAATTTCTTCCACCAAAACAAATGGAATAACAATTTGATAATGATTGAAGAGTTCCTGCCAAAAAAAATTACGCTGCGTTTCAGATTCAGAACAGATTTCCTGAAAAAGCGATTTATCTATGACAGCAGTTGGTTTTTCTGCATTCATTCCTCAAACAACGCCTGCGCGAATTGCTTGGCGTCGAAGGGCTGCAAGTCGTCCGGCTGCTCGCCGAGGCCGATGAATTTGATGGGCAGGCCGAGTTCCTTC
>CAZIFP010000104.1:0-9075 GCA_964538105.1 uncultured Bifidobacteriaceae bacterium | reverse complement strand
GCAGCGAAGGCGGCCTCGCCGTCGCGCTTGCGGAAAGCTGCATCAGCCAGCTCATAGCCCGCGAAACGCCGCGCCTCATCGGCGCGACGATTGATCTGAGCGAGTTGAAAGATGTGCGCCTCGACGCGTTGCTCTTCGGCGAAACGCAATCACGCGTCGTCATCAGTTGCAAGCTGCTCGACGCCGTGAAAGTCGTCGAACGCGCCAAGCTCATGGGCGTGCGGGCGGTGCAGATCGGCAAAGTCGGTGGCGACAAGCTGACGGCGAAAACCGCCAGCGGCGAATTCTCCGCCCCGCTCACCGAACTGCACGACGCGTGGTGGAACAGCATCGCCCGCGCGATGGCGTAAAATTCAGTTTAAATAAAACGAAAACGGCGACCAAGTGGTCGCCGTTTTTTTTGATTGTTTGCAAGGCAACTTGGCTTCAAATCTCAATTGGCCGGCTTGAAGCGGTTGAGGATCTCGTGGCGCGGAATTGCGCTTTTCTTGAGCGCTTCCTGACGTTCGGTCACGCCCTGGCCATAAGTCGCAGGCGGGTTGGGATTGCGATAGAGGACGCCGGTGTAAAGCTTGGTGCCGTATTCGCGCGCCAGTTCGGTCGCGCGCGCCCGGTCGGACGGATCGTGGCCGATGGATTCCAAACTCTGCATGTTGGTCTTGTGCGCTTTGAGCTGCTGCTCCTCCATGCCGTAAGTGACACAGGGGGATTGGACGTTGATGAACGCGAAACCGGGGAAACGAATGCCCTCTTCAATAATCTTGCCGAGGCCAACCATGTCGGCCGGCGTGCCTTGCGCCACGAACGACGCGCCGTAGCCCATGACGTAGAGCAGCGGGTTCACCGGTTCTTCGAGGCTGCCGAAGCTGGACGTCACGGTCTTGCGCCCGCGTTGCGAGGTGGGCGAGAGCTGGCCTTTGGTGAGGCCGTAAATCTGGTTGTCCATCACGATGTAGGTGAGGTCAATGTTGCGCCGGATGACGTGCGCGACGTGGCCGCCGCCGATGGAAAAACCGTCGCCGTCGCCGCTGGCCACGAGCACGAGCAGTTCCGGGTTGGCGAGCTTGATGCCTTGCGCGATGGGCAGCGAACGGCCATGCACGGTGTTAAAACCATAAGCTGTCGTGTAACCAGGAATACGGCTCGAGCAACCGATGCCGGAGACGAACGCGATTTCATGCGGTGGCCGGGCGATGTTCGCCAGCGCGCGCGTGATGGCGGTGACGACGCCAAAGTCGCCGCAGCCGGGACACCAGATGGGTTTGAGGTCGCTCTTGAAATCGCCGGGCACGAATTTGGTCAGCGAGATCGGTTTCGCAGGAGCTTCGAGAGTGGTCATATAATTTTCTCTTTCTTGAAAAGTTTTCGCGGTTCAGTTTTCGACGGCTTCGGGTTGTTGCTGGCTGCTTTGAATGGCGACGACCATTTCGCGGAGCAGCTTGAGCACTTCGGACGGCAGGATGGGATTGGAGCCGCTCTTGGCGAACGGTTTGACTTCCGCCGGTAAATCCACATTCATCCGCACGATGCGATAGAGCTGCGCCTGGTAGGATTGTTCGATGAACAAGCCGCGTTGCACGGACGCGAAGAAATCCTGATAGACCGTCTCGGCCACGGGATAAAGCAGCTTGGGCACGAGCAGTTTCACCTGCAAGCCTTCCGCCTGCGCCAGCCGCAACGCTTCCCGCGCCACGCCGGCCACGCTGCCCCAGCTCACCATGCCGATGGGCGCGTCCGGGTCGCCTTCCACGGTGAAAAGATCGCGGCGATTTTTCAGCGGATTAAACTTGTTGAACCGCTTTTCGTTCATCCGCGCGTGCATCTCGCCGCTGGCGGTCGGACGGCCTTGTTCGTTGTGCTCGATGCCGGCCGCGAGATAGTTGCCGCCAACCATGCCGGGATGGCTGATCGGGCTGATGCCGGATTCGGTCAGCTTGAAGCGCGAGTAATTTGTCAGTTCCGACCCGCTCGGATGCCGACGCTCAATGATCTGAAATTTTGAAGTATCAATCGGATCAACGGTCTCCTTGCGCTGGGCAATTTCTTGGTCGGACAAAACAATTACCGGCGTCTGATAATATTCAGCCAGATTGAACGCTTCCACCGTGACGCCGAAAATATCCGCGACGCTCGTGGGCGCCAGCACCGGTCGCAGGCAATCGCCATGCGCCGAAAAAGCCGCCTGAAATAAATCGGACTGTTCAGCTTTCGTTGGCATGCCCGTGGACGGCCCGCCGCGCTGGACGTTGACACACACCAGCGGCAATTCGGCCAGACTCGCGAGGCCGAGCATTTCGGTCTTGAGCGACATGCCGGGACCGGACGTGGCGGTCATCGCTTTCTTACCGGCGAACGACGCGCCGACCACGGCACCAATGCCAGCGATTTCATCCTCGGCCTGCAAAACGGTTCCGCCATATTTCCAGATCTCGCGGTCAAGAAATTGCATGATCTCTGTCGAGGGCGTGATGGGATAGCCGCCGAAAAATGTGCAGCCGGCAAAAATCGCGGCCGCCGCGCACATGTCATTGCCATCCGTGAGGAGCTTGGCCTCGCCGCCGGAGGTCGGAGCCGAGAGCTTGCGGTCTTGCGGCAGTGGATTGGCGGCGGTGAAGTCAAGTCCGGCCTGGAACGCGCGCACGTTTCCTTCCACCACGGTGGCACCTTTCTTCGCAAATTTTTTTCGGATGCCCGCCAACATGCTTTCGCGACCGATGCCGAACCAGCCCGCGAGCAGTCCCGCGATCACAATGTTCTTGGCCTTGTCGGTGCCGGCATGTTCCGCAGCCATCGCGGTGATCGGCACGCTGAAGACAATCGCCGGCTTCACACCTGGCAACGGCAGTTGGTCGGGCGCGACGCCGGTGTTGCTTTCGTAAATCACTATGGTCGCGGCTTCGACGGGCAGTTCTGAGCCGAACCGGCGAAAATCTTCCCAGTTGAGCGCCACGGCCACGCTGAGCGGGCCGTTTGGATTGAGCACGGGTTGCGTCGCCAGCCGCAGCCGGCACGAAGCCTCGCCGCCGCGGATCTGCGAGCCGAAGCTCTTGGTCATGACGCAGTGATAACCTTCCAGCGCGGCCGCCGTGATCAACGATTCGCCCGCCGAAATCACGCCGTCGCCACCGGAACCGGCAATGCCTATAATAAAATCTTCATTCATTTATTATCAATTCACCCGATGTTCGGCCTGCCCGCTAACCTTCTTTTGCCAAATCCTCAACAATTTTAGCAAATCGTCTTCGTCAGGAAAATGTCGAGCCTCTGATCATGACCAGCGTTCGTGATGATTTGTCCGCATCTGATTTGTTTGAACGCAAACCGGGTCTTTGCTCTCCATTTTTTGTGCTTACGCGGATTAACCGTTGGCAAATGCGCGCCCGGTTCGTAAGCTGATCGAAAGTTCATGCGACAATTCAACAACATTGCGGTCAATGCCTTCATGGAACTCATCCGGCAGCCGATTTTTCTGCTTTTGATGACGGGATCCGTGCTGTTCGAGATTTTTCTCGCGGTGCCGTATTACTTCGCGTTTGGCGACGAGCCGAAGCTGGTGGAGAACAGCGCGCTGGCGGTGATGCTGTTGGCCGGCCTGTTCGGCGCGGTGTTGAGCGCGTCGTCGTCGCTGGCGCGGGAAATCCGCAGCGGCACGGCTCTGGCCGTCCTGTCCAAGCCGGTCAGCCGCGCGCAGTTTCTGCTGGCGAAATTCGCCGGCCTGGCGGCGGCGCTCCTGATTTTGACCTATGTGAACATGATCGGCGTCCTGATCGCGAGCCGCATGGCGTTCGATGCCTACGGGAAAACGGATTTGCCGGCCGTCGGGATTTTCGCGGCGGGCATCGCCGTCGCCTACGCGCTGGCGGGTTTCGGAAATTTTTTCCTGCGGCGGCCGTTCATCAGCAACGCCGTGCTGGGCATGGTGGTGATGACCACGCTGGCGGCGATCGTGATTTTTCAGTTCACCACGCAGATGGAAAGCATGGGCACGCGCGCGCAGGTGAACTGGAACCTGCTGCCGGCGGGACTTTTGGTCCTGTTCGCGTTGTGGGTGCTCGCGGCGGTGGCGCTGACGTGTTCGACGCGGTTCGACACGATTCCGACGCTGGCGATCTGCTCGGCGATTTTTCTGGTCGGGCTGATGTCGGATTATTTCTTCGGCCTGCCGGCGTCCAAAGGCAGTTGGTGGGCTTCGACGCTTTACAGCGTCGTTCCGAACTGGCAGATTTTCTGGCTCGGCGACGCACTGGACATGGGTAAAAACACCTTTCAGTGGGGTTATGTCGCGAAGGCGTTCGGCTACATGATGTGTTATGCCGGCGCGGCGCTGGCGGTGGGCACGGCGCTGTTTGAAGAAAGAGAATTAAGCTGAACGTTAAATCGTTGAATTGTCGAATCGTTAAATCGGTTCGGCAAATTTCAATGTAACGATTTAACCATTTAACATTTTAACAAAACGTGGAACGCAACGTTCAAAAAAACGGTCTGGTGAATCTGATCGCGGCGGCGCTGGTATTCGTCGCCGCGTTCGTCGTCACGACGTATGCCCGCTCGCCGGCCGGGGAGGCTGCCTCGATCTTCCTCGGACTCGCGGCGCTGGTCGCCTTCGCGAGCTGGTTCCAGATGCGGCTTGAGGAAAATGAGCGGCTGGAAAAGCTGGAGATTGACGAACTGTCCCGCACCAAGGGTGGCTCGAACCTTTTTGAGGCGAAGGACTCGGAGGTTTTTCCGGCGCGGCGTGCGCGCGAACAGTTCGAAAAATTCTTCGTGCCGGGCTTTGGCGTGCTGCTGCTGCTGCTGGAAGCCGGCGGCGCGTGGCTGCTCTGGCGCTGGATCGCCGGCGCGACCAGCGTGATCGCGCCGGACCGCGCGATGCCGGCGTTGTCGCTGTTCGCCATCTTCGCGCTGCTGCTGTTTTTGCTCGGACGGTTTTCCGTGACAATGGCGCGTCTGGAAAACCACCGGCTGCTCCGGCCCGGCGCGAGTTTTCTTTTGCTCGGCGCATATATTTGCTTCGTCACGGCGCTGGCCATCGCCGGCGTCAAAACGGAACTGCCCCGGCTGGATCATTACGTCGCAAAAATCCTTTGCGTGCTGCTTGGCCTGATGGCGGCGGAAATTTTCATCACGCTCCTGCTGGAAATCTACCGGCCGCGCGTGAAGGGAAAAATCTCCCGGCTGGTCTATGACAGCCGGATTGTCGGTATTCTCGCGCAGCCGGAAAGCCTGTTCACGACGGCGGCGCAGACAATTGACTACCAGTTCGGCTTCAATGTTTCCGAGACGTGGTTTTTCCAACTCCTGAAAAAAAATCTGCTCCTGCTGCTGCTGGCGCAACTCGCTGTGCTGCTGCTGTCCACCTGCGTCGTGTTTGTGGACGCCGGCGAACAGGCCGTGCTGGAACGGTTCGGCAAGCCGGTCGCCACGCTTGTCCCCGGTGCGCATTTCAAGCTGCCGTGGCCGGCGGACCGGGTTTATCACTATCGCACGGAGCAGATCCAGACGTTTGATGTCGGCTATACGCCGGACGCGCAAAGTGAAAACGCGAACACGATTTTGTGGAGCGTCAGCCACGCGAAGGAGGAAAATTTTCTCGTCGGCAACCGCGAGCCGGTGACGATCAAAAATGAAAACGCCGACACCAACGACACGCTGAAGGCGCCGCCAGTGAGCCTCATCACCGTCAGCATTCCGGTGCAGTTCCAGATCAACGACGTGATGGCATGGGCTTACACCAACGCCGATCCGGCAGGCCTGTTGCAGGATTTGGCCACGCGCGCCGTCGTGCATTATCTCGCGGGTGTGGATCTGAATTCCGTCATGTCGCAGGCGCGACTGGAAGCAGCGCAGACTTTGCGCGATCAAATCCAAACCGCCGCCGACGCGCGCCAGTTGGGCGTGAAAATTCTTTTTGTTGGCTTGCAGGACATTCATCCGCCGGTGAAGGTGGCGGGCGACTATGAAAAAGTTGTCGGTGCCGAGCAGTCGAAGCTCGCCGCGATTTTGAATGCGCGCGCCGACGCCATCCAAACAAACGCCGTGGCGGGCGCGCTGGCGTTCACGACCACCAATGTCGCCGAAGCCACGCGGCAGCGGCTCGAAGTCTCGGCGCTGGCGAAGGCGGCGCTGTTCACCAACCAGATTCCGGCGTTCGCCGCCGCGCCGTCGGTTTACCGGCAGCGCGCGTATTTCCAGACCTTCGCCGCCGCGACCGGCAATGCGCGCAAATACATTCTGCTCGTCACCAACACGCAGGACGTGGTGATTTTTGATCTGGAGGACAAGATCCGCGAAGACCTTTTGAATTTGAACGTGAACGAAAAACCTTAACCGCCATGAACCGAAATTTTTTAACCGTCGTCATCGGCGCAGTGCTGATCGCCATTTTTGCGCTGCTGCTGTTTGTCTTTCAAGTGCGCCAGTCCGAGGTCGCCGTCGTCACCACCTTCGGCAAGCCCGTGGCGACCTACACGAATGCCGGCGCGTATTTCAAAATGCCCTGGCCGGTGCAGAAGGTTTACAAGTTCGACCAGCGCGTTCAGAATTTCGAGGACAAGTTCAGCGAGAACCTCACGGCGGACAACAACAACCTCCTCACGAGCGTTTATGTCGGCTGGAAAATTTCCGACGCGGCGACGTTCTTTCCGAAATTCGCTGGCGGCTCGGTGCCCGCCGCGCAGCGGATGCTCGAAAGCATGTTGCGCAGCGCCAAGAGCGCGGTCATCGGCCAGCACACGTTGTCCGAATTTGTGAACGTGGATCCGAAAGACCTTCATTTTGATGCGATCGAACAGGAAATTGAGCAGTCGGTTCAAGCCCAGTTGCAGACGAACAATTGCGGCATCCAGCTCGAATTTCTCGGCTTCAAGAAAATCGGCCTGCCGGAAAGCGTGACGCAGGCGGTGTTCGAGCGCATGACCGCTGAACGGACGGTGCTCATCAGCCGCGCAAAATTTGAAGGCGAGGCCGAGGCGCAAAAAATCAAGTCCGCCGCCGACCGGCTGGCGTCCGAAACCGTCAACAACGCGGTGGCTGACGCCACGCGCATCCGCGGCGAAGGCGAGGCCGAGGCCGCCAAGGTGCTGCCGGTGTTCCAGCAGAATCCCGAGCTGGCGAATTTCCTCCTGAGAATTGACGCGCTCCAGCAGTCGCTCAACCAGCGCTCGACCTTGATATTCGACGAGCGCACGCCGCCGTTCGATTTGTTCACCGGTATTCCGGCCAGTTCATCCACGAAATAATTTTTGGCGAAATGATCTTTTACGTTCAAAGCATGGATTGGGGGAGCGCGGGCGTCCCGCCTGCGGAACCCGGCGTCGCGCCGGGTTCTAGTTCCACAAACTTTAGTCATGTCAACGAAGCGTCCGGCGCGACGCCGGACGCAGCACGCGAGACGCGTGCGCTCCCAAACTAATTTGTTGAAATGAGCGACGAGCATCATCATCACGATCACGCGCACGAATCGGCCGCGCCGGTGGCGGCGGACGACGCCGGTTCACAGGCGCTCGCCGAGGCGCTGGGCAGCAGCTTTGCGATTGTCAAAATCGTCATGGTGCTGATGGTCCTCGCGTTTTTTGCCTCCGGCTTTTTCACCGTCGGCCCGCAGGAAAAGGCGGTGATCCTCCGCTTCGGCAAGCCGGTCGGCGAAGGACAAAAAGCCTTGCTGACGGCTGGACTGCACTGGTCGCTGCCATATCCGATTGACGAAGTCGTGCGGATTCCGATCTCGGAAATCCAGAAAGTTTCCTCCAACAACGGCTGGTATCAGACCACGCCGGAGCAGGAATTGAGCGGCGAAGAACCGCCCGCCGGGCCGTCGCTAAACCCGGCGATTGACGGCTATGTGATCACCGCCGACCGCAACATCATCCACACCCGCGCGACGCTGTATTATCACATTGATGACCCGATTCATTACGTGTTCGACTTCGTGGCCGCCTCGAACACCGTGCAGAACGCGCTGGACAACGCGCTGCTCTTCACCGCCGCGAAGTTCAACGTGGATGACATCCTCACGCGCGACGTGGCCGGCTTCAAAGACGCCGTGCAGCAGCGCGTCGGCGATCTGGTGGAGCAGGCGCAGCTCGGCATCGTCATTGACCAGTGCGAGGTGCAGAGCATCCCGCCGCGCGAACTGCAAAATGTTTTTTCGCTGGTCACCACCTCGCGCGAAAACCGCAACAAGGCGCTGCTCGACGCGCACAGCTACGAGAACCAGGTCTTGAACCAGTCCGGCGCGCAGGCCACGTCCGTCACCAACGCCGCCGCCGCCGAGCGCGCCCGCTATGTCCAGGCCATCACCGCCGAGGCGAAGCGGTTCGGCGACCTGCTGCCGCAATACCAGGCCAACCCGGATCTGTTCGCGCAGATGACGTTTGTGTCGGCGGTGGAACAGGCGTTCACGAACGTGCAGGACAAGATTTACCTGCCGTCGCGCGCCGATGGCAAACCGCGCGAACTTAGGTTAATGTTGAACCGCGAGCCGCAGCAGCCGAAACCGGCGGCGACGCCGTAAAACGAAAATGGACGCGATGAAAAAAAAGAAAGTGTGGAGAGTGGCATTCGCCCACTTTGCGTCAACTTTCATCTGTGGAGTGGCATTGATAGTAACATCGCTCGCTTTCCCCTACTTTCCAAATTCCCCGAAATTTCTTTGGCTGTCTTTTGAAAGCACCTTGTTCGCCTTACTGCAACCACAATTTTGGATTGCACCAAGAGTTTTTACCATGGAGAACTTTTACTCGTTTCCGCTTTTCGGTTTTTCGATGGTGTTAGCTTTCTACATTATTTCAGTTCCGCTTTGGAGCTATTGCTTTGGACTTATTTTAGTCAAGCTGGACAATTGGCTGACCATTTTCCAGTTCTCGGTAGAAAAGTTTTTTAATCGTAAACCGGCAATCGTAAATCGTAAATTTGTATGCAAGTCACGTCACTGTTAAGCCAGCACGAACACGAGCACGGCCCGGAGTGCGGCTGCGGCCATGACCACGAACATTCCGTGGTGCATCTGTGGCAGACCATCACCGGCGTCGTCTTCGTCCTCAACGCCTATGTCGTGGACTGGCTGTTTCAGTCGGG
>CAZIFP010000103.1:3716-9077 GCA_964538105.1 uncultured Bifidobacteriaceae bacterium | reverse complement strand
GCGATTGCGGCCAACGCGGCGGGAATTGTTCTGGTCCACAATCATCCGAGCGGCGACCCGGCACCGAGCGACGCGGACATCAAGGTGACGCGCGACTTGATCCGTGCGGGCCAGCTTTTGAAGATCGAGGTGGTGGACCACGTCATCATCGGCCGCGCGACGGCGGAGCGGGCGAAGGATTTTTCATCGCTGCGCGAGCTGGGATATTTTTACGCCTGACTTCAGGTGAATATGAAATGGCCAGCCTTGTTTTGCCATCGGCTGTCAGGCCGGTTCAATTTATGTCCGTAAAATATGTTTTCACTGAACCGGGTCTTTGATACAAGCCACTCATCCCATGGACTTTTTCGACCGAGAGGCGCGCGCGCAAAAACAAACCCGGCGGCTGGTCGGTTTGTTCGGGCTGACCGTCCTTGCCGTGCTGGTGGTCAACAATCTGCTGCTCGCCTCGCTCGTCTATGTTTTCAGCGACCCGCTTTCGAACAGTGTTTGGTGGAGTCCGGCCAGCGTCATCGGAGCGACCCTCTATCTCCTCGGCGAGGCGCTGGTGCGTCCGCTGCATTTTTTCAGATTGATCATACACCCGCAGGCCGTCTGCTGGATCACGATCGGAACTCTCTTCTCCATCGCCGCCGGTTGCTTCTACAAGATCCGGCAACTTTCCACCGGCGGCCCGGCGGTGGCGGAACTGCTCGGCGGCCGGCGCATTGAAGCGAAAGCTGCCGATCCCGACGAACAGCGTCTGCGCAATGTCGTCGAGGAAATGGCCATCGCGTCCGGCACGTCGGTGCCGGAAATCTACGTCCTGGACAACGAGCGCGGCATCAATTCGTTTGCCGCCGGCTACACGCGGGACGACGTCGCCATCGGCGTGACGCGCGGCTGCGTGAAGTTGCTGACCCGCGACGAATTGCAGGGTGTCGCAGCCCACGAGTTCAGCCACATTTTGAACGGCGACACACGGCTGAACATGAAATTGATCGGGCTGGCCCACGGATTTTTCTGGCCGACAATTCTTGGCCGCGCGTTGATTTACGGCGACACCAATGTGCCGACGGCGGACGATTCCTTTCTGGTCGCGGAAGACGAGACCAAGTTGCTGCCGACCGCGCCGCTGGGATTTGTGTTTGTCATTCTCGGCTCCATCAGCCTGCCGTTTGTTCGGCTCATAAAAAGCGCGATTTGCCGTCAGCGCGAATGGCTGGCGGACGCCGCCGCCGTCCAGTTCACGCGCAATCCGGCCGGCATTGAAGGCGCGCTCAAAAAGATCGGCGGGCTTTACAAGCAGGGCCGGCTGGATTCGCCGCACGCCGAGGTCGCCAGCCATCTGTATTTTGCGAGTTTCAACTACGAATCGTTGTTTGCATTCCTGGACACGCACCCGCCGCTGCCAAAACGAATTTCCGCGATTGATCCGGCGTTCGACGGCGATTTTCCCGCAGTAAAAATGCTCGCGCCCAACCAATTTGAACGTAACCAGGCGTTTGAAAGGGTTGCGGGTCACGCCGTCGCCTGTGAAGGAGCGCTGCCTGGATCCGTGCTGGCGCTGGCCGGTGCCGCGACGGCGGAACATCTCAAGCTGGCTTCGTTGATGCGGCTGAATCTGCCGCTGGAGGTGAAGATGGCGGTGCGCGATCCGGCCGGCGCCGCCGCCGTCATTTATTCGCTGCTGTTGAGCGACGACGATTCCCTGCGCGGCCGGCAAATGCAGCTTTTGCAGGCCAATCTCGCGCCGGAAATGTTCGCGCAAACCGCCGCGCTGGCCCCGCAAATCGCGGCGCTAGGCGATCGTTACAAACTTTTCCTGGCGGAATTTGCCGTGCCGGCGCTCCGCGAAAACAACGTCAGCAACCACGACGCCTTCCACCAAAACATGCGGCGGCTCATCGAGAGCGACGGCTCGATTGACCTGTTTGAATACACGCTGATGAAGATGGTCGCACGCCAGTTGCGCGCCCATTTCGAGGGCGCGGCCACGGGCAAAACCATTTACGGAAAAGTGTCCGACGTGCTGCCGGACTGCGCGCTGCTGCTTTCCGCGCTGGCGCACATGGGCGCGGAAGATGAAACGGCGGCTCGAACTGCGTTTGCCAAAGGCGCGGAATTTCTCGATGTGCCGACCACTGCCCAGGCTCAATTTATTCCACGCAGCGAATGGGATTTGTCACAGGTGGACGCGGCGCTCACCCGCCTGTCGCGCCGTCCGGACGCGGTCATCCGAAACATCCTGCTGGCTTGCGGCAAAACCGTCGCCGCCGACGGCCAGGTCACGGAACGCGAAGCTGAATTGCTGCGCGCCATCGCCGACGCGCTGGATTGCCCGATGCCGCCATTCGTCGAGGCCATCCGCAGCGAGGAACTGGCGAACGAACCCTGACACGTCACTTCGCCGTGACGGAGACGTAATTTTTTTTGCCCTTGCGCAGCAGGACATGGTTGTGGATCAAATCCTTGGTGGTGACGACGCGGTGCCAGTCCACTTCGCGAAAGTTGTTCACGTTGACGCCGCCGCCTTCAATGTCTTTCCGCGCCTGGCCCTTGGATGAGCATAAGCCAGCGTGGATGAGCAGTTCGATCAGCGGCAAGCCCGCGCCGTCCAGCTTCGATTTCTCAATTTCCTTCGTCGGCACCTCGCCGTCAATGTCCTCGAAGAAATTGATGGTTGAGTTGAGAATATCGCCGCCTTCGCCAAACAGAACTGCGCTGGCGATCTGCGCCCGGTGCAGCGCATCCTCGCCATGGATCAACAACGTCATCTCGGCGGCCAGCGCGCGATGCGCCTCGCGCGCCTCCGGTCGTTTTTGGTGCTTCTGCGCCAGCGCGTCAATTTCCTCCTTGGAACGCTGGAGCGTAAAAAATTTCAGGTAGCGGACGACATCGCGATCATCGGTGTTGATCCAAAACTGGTAAAACTTGTAAACGCTAGTCTTTTTCGGATCGAGCCAGATGGCACCGGCTTCTGTTTTCCCGAATTTTGTTCCGTCGGCATTGGTGATAAGCGGCAGCGTCAGGCCGTAAACCGTTTTGCCCAGTTTTTTGCGCGTCAATTCAATGCCGGCGGTAATGTTGCCCCACTGGTCGCTGCCGCCAATCTGGAGTTCGCAATTATGGTCGCGGCACAAGACCATGAAGTCAAACGCCTGCAGCAGCATGTAGCTGAACTCGGTGTAACTGATGCCGACCTCGCGGTCTTCCATGCGCGCGCGGACGGATTCCTTGGCGACCATCTGGTTGACGGAAAAATGTTTTCCGACGTCGCGCAGGAAATCGAGGAACGAAATGTCCTTTGTCCACGCTGCGTTGTCCACGAGCCGTGCGGGATTTTGCTCCGTCTCAAAATCGAGCAGCTTGGTAAGCTGCGTTTTCACGCTGGCGATGTTGTGGTCGAGAATTTCCTTCGTCAGCAACTGCCGCTCGGCGGTCTTGCCGCTCGGATCGCCAATGCTGCCGGTCGCGCCGCCGGCGACGGCAATCGGATGATGGCCGAGCTTTTGAAACCGGCGCAGCGCAAGCAGCGGCACGAGATTGCCGACGTGCAAACTGTCCGCCGTCGGGTCAAATCCGCAGTAAAGCGTGGTGGCTGCGGCGATTTTCTTTTCCAGTTCCGCCGCGTCGGTGCAGTCGGCAATCAGCCCGCGCCATTTCAACTCGTCGAGTATGTTCACGCAGGCAGGTTAATTCGCCTCCGGCCAAATGCCAATTTCCATTTCGCGTTGAACTTTGGACTTTGGACTTGGGGCTTTGGACTTTAACCTTCGCCCGGTGTCTAAAATGTTGAAAGCCTCCGGCGCGATGGCCGCCGCCACTTTGTTGAGCCGCGTGCTCGGCATGGTGCGCGAGATGGTCTATGCCCGGTTCATGGGCGACGGCTGGGTCGCCAGCGCGTTCGCCTTCGCGTTCACCGTCCCGAATCTGTTCCGGCGGCTGCTTGGCGAAGGCGCGCTCACGGCGGCGTTCATCCCGATTTTCAAGGAGAAGGAAAAAACACACGGCGAAATCGAAATGTGGCGCGCGGCCAACGCCGTGATTTCCGGTCTCGTCGTCGCGGCCAGCGTCATCATCGGCCTCGCCATGCTCGGCATTTCCATTGTGCTGGCCGTGCATCAGTTCGGCGCGCAGACGGAACTCATGCTGCGGCTGCTGCGGGTGATGTTTCCCTACATGCTGCTGGTCTGCATCGCGGCGGCGATGATGGGGATGCTCAACGCGCGCGGCCATTTCTTCATTCCGGCGATGGGTGCGACGATGCTCAATATCGTCATGATCGGATCGGTTTTATTTTTCGCGCAACGCATGGCTTTGGATTTGCCGAGGGAATTGCGCCTGCCGAAACAGATTTTTGCGCTCGCGTTCGGCGTGCTGGTGGCCGGCGTGGCGCAGGCGGCGTTTCAACTGCCGACGCTCTGGCGCGAAGGTTTCCGTTACCGGTGGGTCTCGCCGTGGAAAAATGAAACCGTCCGCCTCGTCTTCACGCGGATGATTCCCGGCACCATCGGCGTGGCCGCGTTTCAGATCAACGTGCTGGTCACGCAGACCATCGCGTTCTGGGTCGGGCCGCACATTGTCGCGTCGTTCAACTACGCCGTGCGGCTGATGGAGCTGCCGCAGGGCATGTTTGGCATTTCGCTGGCAACTTTTTTGCTGCCGACGCTCTCGGCGCTGGCGCTGGAGAAAAATTATCCAGAATACCGAACAACGCTCCGGCACGGCATCAGCACGCTGCTGTTCGCCAATCTGATTGCCGCAATTTTGCTGGTCGTGCTGGCCGAGCCGATTGTGCGGCTGCTGTTCGAGCGCGGCGCCTTCACCACCGCCTCGACCGACCGCGCGTCGCTGGCGTTGATTTGTCTCGCGCCGGGACTGGTCGCGTTTTCGACGGTCAACATTCTGGCGCGCGCCTTTTTCGCGCTGGGCGACACCAAGACGCCGATGAAAATCAGTCTCGCGTGTCTCACGCTGAATCTGCTGCTCGCCGCCGCGCTCGTCGTGCCGCTGAAGCAGGGCGGCCTCGGCATCGCCAACACGGTCACTTCCATTTGCAACGCCGGCCTGCTGTTTTTTGCGCTGCGGAAAAAACTCGGCCGGCTGGAAATGGCGCCGCTGCGCGCGACGTTTCTGCCACTCGGGATCGCCGGTTTGCTGGCCGGACTCGTCGCGTGGCAGGGTTGGCAGTTGTGGGAAAATTCTCTCGGCCACGAAACACTGCCGCTGAAAATCGGTGCGGTCTTTGTGCCGGCAATTGTCGCCGGCCTGGTTTACGGAATCCTCGCGCTGACGTTCAAGGTTCCGGCGGCGAAGGAAATGCTGGAATTTGCGCTGGTAAAATTTACCAGACGTTAAATGGTTGAATCGTTGAATCGT
>CAZIFP010000103.1:0-3616 GCA_964538105.1 uncultured Bifidobacteriaceae bacterium | reverse complement strand
GTTGAATCGTTGAATCGTAGAACCGATTTAACAATTAAACGATTTAACCAATCACCTTCACCGCCGCCGTCCAGCCGTTGCCGCCAAACTGCGATTTGAATTTCTCGGCGAGCGATTCGGCCGCCGCGAGATTTTTCGCGATGGCAAACGTGGTCGAACCGCTGCCGGACATTAGCGCAACCTCCGCGCCGTTCTCCTGCAGAAATTCCTGGTAAAGCTCCAGCACCGGAAATTTATCGAACGCCGGCGTTTCGAGCGAATTATAGAAACCACTGGCGGCAGCGGACAGATCATGCATTTGCAGTTTTGAAATCAATTCCGCGGCGCGACCGGCCCGGCCATGCATGGCCTCGGGAAACCGCGCGAGGCTTTGATACGACCACGGCGTGGAAATGCCGAAGCCGGGATGAGCGAGGAAAAACGCCTTGCCATTCAGCGCGGGGAAATTTTCAAGCAGCTTCACTTTTTCGCCGCGTCCAGTGGCGAGTGCGGGCTGGTCGTGGAGGAAAAATGGAACGTCCGAGCCGAGCGTGGCGGCGAGTGCGTGCAGTTTTTCCGGCGACAACGGCAAGCCGAACAGCTCGTTCAGCGCAGTGAACGTCACGGCGGCGTTGGCACTGCCGCCGCCGATGCCGCCCGCCAGCGGCAAATTCTTTTGAAGATGGATACGGACGCCGTCGGAAATTTCCGCAGCGGCAAGAAACGAAGTCGCGGCGCGGTGGACGAGATTTTTTGAATCGGTCGGCAGTTCCGGATTGCTGCAAGTTAATCGCAGGCCGGAGCCGGCGCGCTCAAATGTCATCTCGTCGCAGAGGTTCACCGGCTGCATAACGGTTTCAAGTTCGTGAAAGCCGTCGGCGCGCCGGCCGAGGATGTTCAGCAGCAGGTTGACCTTGCAGGGCGATTTTTTTTCAAGCGGCATGGCTGGCCTTCACCAAAGCAAAACGCGCCAACGAAAACTTCATCGGCGCGTTCAACGGATTAAACCGGGACAATTTCAATTCGGGAAAACCGCGAACCTGCTGCCAGGCACAAACGGCGCGATATCGCCGCCGCTGTAACCAAAATAGGTGTCGGTTTGAAACGTGGTTTCGTCAATCAAGCCCGGCCGGTAGCTGTCCGGATAAGCCGTATCCTGCGGAACATATTTTTTGTCAAAGCTGGAGTCGTTCAACAGGTTGCCGGCGGGGAACGTGACGACCTGATAAGCGCCGCACACGGTCCGGTAAACGGACTGGTCGAAGCCGTGGATCACGCCCGTGGCGTAGCCGTCGCCCGGCTCCAGAACGGCGTTCTCTTCGACGCTGGAACGCATTTCGCCGAGACGCGCAAATTCGGTGATGTTATTGAGGCCGCTGCCGAGCCGCTGTTCGGGACCGGCGCACCCGGCGGTGAACAAGGCGCCCAAGGCGGTCAGAGCGAGCAAAGAGGTGACGTTTCGCATACGTTTTTTATTTTGATTTGAGCCTACGCCGAAATTTCCGTTTGTAAAGCGTGATTTATATTTTGCCCGCCGCCCGTTTTTTGTCGCGCCATTCCCAATACCAAGCGATCCAGACGGTGATTTCGTAAAGCATGTAAAGCGGCACGGCCATCAGCACCTGCGTGACGACTTCCGGCGTGGTCAGCACCGCGCCCAAAATCAGGTTGATGACGATCATGTAGCGCCACATTTTCCGCAACGTGGAATAGCTCAACACGCCAATTTTCACGAGCGTCAAAATCACCACCGGCAGCTCGAAGCCAAGGCCCATGCCGAGCATGAATTTGCAGACAAAGCTGATGTATTCCTCCGCGCGCCATTGCATCGCGCCGAGGCCGAGCCATTGCGAATACATCTGCGACGCCGCCAGCGCCACCGGCATCAGGATGAAATAGCAGAACGCGACGCCGATCAAAAACAGCCCGCCGCCAATGAACAGCGCGCGGTAAATGTATTTCCGCTCCTTCAACCGCAGCGCCGGGAAAACAAACGCCGCGATGAAATATAAAAGGAACGGCGACGCCAGCACCATGCCGCCATAAAACGCCACCTGGAACGCCACGAAAAATCCGCCCGCCGGCGTCAGGTTCACGAGGTCAATGTGCATCCGCTGCGCGTCGGCGAGGGCGGCAGGATCGTCATTCACGCGCCAGCTTAAAATTTGATTCGTGCCGACCGTGACTGGCTCGACGACGACGGCGGCAAAGCGATTCGTGCCGGTGTGCAACAGTTGCTGCTGCTCCGGCGTGATGGGATAGCTGCCCAGCCGGGTTGTGCCGAAGCTGACGGTGACAATCTGGTTGGTCCCCGGATAGCTGACGTGGGCGCGTGACAGCGGCCATTTGATGACGCCGATGACGTAGTTGGCGCCGATGAGACAAACGAGCATCGTGAGCGACAGCGCCACGGCGCATTTGATCAGCAGCCAGCGGAAATCTTCGAGGTGTTCGAGAAAGGATTTGATGGGACCGCCGCCGTCGTCTGCGTCCGGTTCCTGGGAAATGTCGGCCATGAAAAACTCTGCGGCTGACGTTCAGCCGGCGGGGTTCAGATGACTTTCGTTTCCGGAGGTTTGGGCTGCGATTGCGACTGCGCGGTGGTGTTGGCCGGCGGAGTTTTGGGCGTCTCGGTGCCGGCGTTCTGTATTTCGTCCGTCACTTCGCGCGTGGCCTTCTTGAATTCCTTGATGCCCGTGCCGAGACCCTTGGCCAGCTCCGGCAGCTTTTTTGCACCGAACAACAACAGCACCACGGCGAGAATCAGAACGATCTCCCAGCCGCCAAAAAAACCTGCAAGCATTGTGTTCATAACATTATTAAACCCGATTTACCCTACGCCGCCGAGCCAATGATGTAAAGCCGCAAAAAAAGGCCGCACGGGTGAGGCGCGGCCTTGGATTGAAAACGGTTGAATCAAACGCCGGTCTTCGGATGCAGCAGCACGAAGTCGTCGCGGCGGTTTTTCGCCCACGCGGCCTCGTCGTGGCCGGGATCGGCCGGCTTGTCCTTGCCGTAGCTGATGGTGCGGATGCGGTCCGGGCTGACGCCCAGCTTGGCCAGCGCCTCGCGGGCGGCCAGCGCGCGGCGTTCGCCGAGCGAGCGGTTGTATTCCTCCGTGCCGCGGTCGTCGCAGTTGCCCTCGATGAGCAGCTTCGCGTTCGCGTCGGATTTCAAGGCGTCGGCCACGGATTGTAGATTGGCTTTTTCACCCGACTTGATGGCCGCGCTGTCGAAGGCGAAATGAATCGTGTAGGCCGCGAGCGCCGCGCGGTCTTCGTTCATGTTGTCAAAAGTGTCGGCACTGGCGACGGGAATACCATTGGCATTGGCACCATTGTCAGAATTCATCGCGCCGCCCGGTGGCAAAGTGTTCGCGTTGTTGTTGTCACCAACCATGCCGGATTTTTCCCCCGGCAGCGCCGTAACACCGACAGCCTTGTGGTTGTGGCAGCCGGTGGTGGCTAGCGTGAGCGCCAGCACGAACGCGAGCGGATAAATCAGTTTCATTGTTTTCATATTTTTTCCTGTGGTTAAAAGTTTGTTCGGTTAAATCGTAAAAATTATTTCGCCCAAGCGGGTTGGGAATCATTGCCCGAAATCCGGCCAATATCCTTGACTTGTTTCGTCATCACGT
>CAZIFP010000102.1:0-9093 GCA_964538105.1 uncultured Bifidobacteriaceae bacterium | reverse complement strand
TTGGTGTAGGGGCTGGTGGCATTCGGGATGGTGGCAAAGCTGGTGACGGTCGGCCCGGCCTGCAACGTGAACAGCGGGCTTTTCCACGTCAATATCAGGTTCGTGCCCGCCACCTGGAGTTTCAGCGGTTCCGGGATCGGTGGCTGGAAGGCCAGAAAGGTGGGGGTGCTACCCAAGCTGGGGAACTGGCCCAGATAGCCGCCGGTGGTGGTGTATTTCAAAATCGCCGCATTATAATTATTCACCACATACAGATGGCCGCCGCCGTCAAAGGCGAGACCGGTCGGGTTGTTCAGCCCGGAGGTCACAAAGTTCGCCCCGGCGGGATTCAACACGCCGCCGCTGTAGGTGTATTTCAGGATCGTATCGCCGACATTATTGGCCACATAAAGATTGTTGCTCCCGTCAAACGCCAGGCCGTAGGGGACGTTCAGGTTCGCACTGGCAAAGATGATGCCACTGCTGTTCAAGCTGCCGTTGTGGTTGGTAAATTCCTCGATGGTGGAGCTGCCGGTGTTGGCCACATACAAATTGCCGCCGCCGTCAAAGGCGAGGCCGGCGGGGTTGCTCAGGCCGGTATTGGCAAAGATGATTCCACCGGGATTGAGGACACCGCCGCTGCTGGTAAATTCCACAATGGTGTTGCCGAGAAAATTCGCCGCGTAAAGGTTGCCGCCGCCATCGAACGCCAGGCCGAACGGCCCGTTCAGGCCCGAGCTGGCCGTGGCAAAGACCGTGCCTGCGGGGCTCACGGTGCCGGCGTTGTTGGGGAACATCGTGATGGTGTTGCTGAAAACATTGGCCACATACAGGTTGCCGCTGCCGTCAAAGGCGACTCCGTAGGGGCCGCCCAGGCCCGCACTGGCATTGCTGGCAAAAATTGCGCCGTTCGTGTTCAGCACGCCGCCGGTGTAGGAGAATTTGACGACGGCGTTGCTGCCCCGGCTGGCCACAAAAAGATTCTGCGCGGGCGCGACCGCCGGCAGCAGGAAAACAAGAGCAAACAGTGGCAGGATTTTTGTGATGTTCATCGGTGTGGATTATTTGGCCGCCGCCTTCGGCGTTTGCGTGGCGTTGGGCGGGATGAGCGTGATGGCCGTCCGGCCAGAAATGTTGCATCTCTTTTGGATGAAACCCAACTGTGTCATGGCGGCGAGTCTGCGCCGGAAACCGGCCGGCGTCAAACGGATATCCGCCAGTCCAAAACCATGCCCGGTGACGGTTTTTGCTTGAACCGGCCGGCACATGGGAGTAACATAAAAGGCGTTCCACGCCGTTTATCAGAACGCACACTATTGCCCGACTGTCATGCAAGCAACCCGGCATTATTTCCCGACGGTGGTCATGCTTATCAGCCTTTGGGCGGGACTACAACCGGCGGCCGGGCAATACACTTCCAACTATCAAACCAACACCATCAGCGGTGTGGCCAGTTCCTGGCCGGGCGATTACGTCGTTGGCTCAAACACCCTCGCCGATGTGCTGCTGATCAAAAGCGGCGGGACGCTCACCATGGCGACGGCTATGTGGGTTATCTCGCGGCCAGCGTGAGCAATTCCGTGATGGTGACGGGCGCCCGCTCGGTGTGGACCAACGGCTTCATGTATTTGGGTTACGATGGCGGATGGAACACCATGGTCATCAGCAATGCCGCAAGCGTCGTGGAGACCGGGCAGGGGACCTACGTCGGCTATGACACCAGCAGCAGCAGCAACCGCGTGCTGGTCACCGGCACCAATTCCGTCTGGGATTGCGCCGGCCATTTTTTTATTGGCAATGCCGGTTCCGGCAACAGCCTGGTCATCACCAACGGCGGCCAGGTGGCCAGCGGCGGCGTTGCCTACCTTGGCGAACTGTCCGGCAGCAGCAATAACACCGCGCTGGTCACGGGTTCAAATTCGGTCTGGAGCAGCGGTTCCTTGTTGATCGGCGACAGTGGCGTCAACAACAAGCTGACCATCAACAAGGGCGGCCGCGTGGTCTGCAGTTTCGCGCAGCTCGGCTATTCCGTTCCGGCCAGTGGCAATTCGGTCTGGGTTTCGGACACCAATTCCGTGTGGGATGTGTCGTCCACGGCGGCGATATTGTCGGTGGGCTTGTCCGGCTCGGGCAGCAGCGTCGTCGTCACCAACGGCGCACAATTGCTGGGCTATTATGTCTATCTGGGAAATTACGGTTCCAGCGGCAATTCCATGGTGGTGACCGGTCCCGGTTCGAGCCTGGCCGTCAACTGCTACGTTTACACCGGCAACCAGGGCAGCAGCAATTCGTTCACGCTCGCCAACGGCGCCACGGTGTCGGACAAATTCTGCTACATCAGCTACGTGGCCGGCAGCGCCAACAACTCGGTGTTGCTTGCCGACCCCAAAACCTCATGGCAGAACAGTTACAGCACGCTCGTCGGCGTTGACGGTGTGGCGGGAAGCCTGACCATCAGCAACGGCGCGACGATGTCGGTGGCCCAGGAGGGCGTCCTCGGGCAGGATGCCACCAGCAGCAATAACAACGCCCTGGTCACGGGCGGCGGGTCCACCTGGAACATTTCCGACAATACCTACATTGGTTACGATGGTGCGGCCAATAATCTGACGATCAGCGATGGCGGCTGGGTCATTGACCAGTCCGGTGCCGTGGGGTTTGGGGCGGACAGCTTTAGCAACAGCGTGACGGTCACCGGCGCCGGGTCAATCTGGACCAACTATGATGAGGTGTATGTGGGATATTCCGGCTCGGACAACAATCTGGTCATCAGCAACGGCGGCTGGGTTGACGACTACGACGGCTATCTCGGATATACCAACGGCTTCAACAACCAGGTGCTGGTCACCGGCACCGGTTCGGTCTGGAGCAACGACGACGCGGTTCTGATCGGCGACTTCGGCGTCAGCAACAGCCTGGTCATCGGCAATGGAGGATTGGTGAGCGATTACTGGGGTCTGATCGGCGAGGACGCTTCAGGCGGCAACAACAATGTATTCGTGGAACCGGGCGGCGTCTGGCTCAACCAGCAAATCGCGGTTGGCGACCTAGGCTCGCAGAATGCCTTGTATGTGGAAGGCGGGTCGGTTTTCGTCACCACGGACATGGAAGTGGGATACAATTCGCTCTATTGCAACAATCTCGTTCAGGAGGACAGCGGACAGATCATCGTCACCAACCCAGCCGCCAGCGCCGTGTTGGAAGTGTATGACGGCACTTTTGTGCTCAACGGCGGCACGTTGCGCGTGGACACGCTGATCGTGACCAATTCCTGCGCCCAGTTTCTGCACGTCGGCGGCACGCTGATTTACAAGAACCTCCAGCTCGACCCGAACCAGAGCGCCGTTGGTGACGGCATTCCGAACTGGTGGAAGCAGCAATATGGCTTCGACCCGTTTGATCCCACGGTTGCCGGCGCTGATCCTGACCATGACGGCATGAACAATTTGCAGGAATACCTGGCCGGCACCAACCCGACCAATGCCGCGTCGTGTCTCAAAATCACCTCGGTGACTCCAACCAATGGCAATGTCCGGGTGAGCTGGTCGGCGGTCGGTGGCAGGAGCTATGTGTTGCAGACAAATTCAGTAATGAGTTCAGCCTTCTCCGACGCCAGTCCGGCGATCACCGTGCCCGGCCTCGGCCAAGTTGTGACCAATTATCTCGATTCGGGAATTACAGCCGGCGGCGGAACCCGCTTCTACCGAGTCCGGCTGGGTCCGTGATGACTTTTCATCCCAAGCCTTTTTGCATGGTCTTTTGCAAAGACAGACTCGCCGCAAAGCGCGGGACGGGGAGGGCAACCTTGATGAACAATCTGCTGATGTGATCAAATAAACGCCTGATCCAACGCGTCAGGCCGTTTTGAAATTCGGCAGCTTGGTGCGATAACCCGTCGGCGACTGGCCGGTGATGCGCTTGAACACGCGGTTGAAGTGCGTGAGCGACTGGAAGCCGACTCCATAGGCGATTTCGCTGATCCGCAGATTGGGGTTCGGCATCAGGCCCTTCGCCTTCTCCACGCGCACCTGTGACAGGTATTCGGTGAAATTCAATCCCGTCGTCCGCTTGAACAGTTTGCAGAAATAAAACGTGCTGGTGTTCACCGCCTTCGCCACCGCAGTCAGGGAAAGGTCATCGTTTTGGTGTTCCTGGATGAATTGCCGGGCATGACTGACGGCCACCGGTTCGGAGGGCTGTGGTTGGACCAGGACCTGATGGCACACAAAGGAAAGGTGCTGCCCAAAGATGGTGAGCAGGCTGATCATGGAGTTGTATTGCTTGGGTGTCAGCACCCGGGTGTGAAAGTAGGCTTCTTCGAGCTGCTTCAAATCCACCTTCAATCCCCACTCCAGAAGCTGCTTGGTGGTCCGCGCAAACTGGCGTTTGGTCGGCGGCTTGAGCAGCACCTGGCCGGTTTGCAAATAGCCGATCAGTTTTTCACCGGTCTTCACCGGCACGGCCGTGTCGCACAGGCCGGCAAAGCACGTCACGGTTTTGGACACCGATTCCGGGGACTCGATGATCTTTTGCTGCACCTCCAGGCAGGCGGCGCAGGAACGGTTGTGCTGGGAGAGGATTTCGCAAAAGGGATTTTCATACTTGGTTTCATGGTGAACCAGTTGCCAGGTGTCGGCGGTTCGCAGCTTCAACGGCAGACCAGTGGCCCGGTTGAACGCCTGCTCGTAATCCTGATAAATCTTCGAGCGAGACAACTGCTCTATGATCTGCTTGTTCGCCAGCGGCGGCATGAATCAACCCTAAACCGCACAGGACGGTATAGCAACAGCAATATATGCATATGTGTTGCCGGCCAAAAATATCTGGAATGGACAGGTTACGCCTGCTGACCCAGTGTTTATTGGGTAAATGTGAAATCTGCGTTTCTAATAGTTAAAAACGACTGGAACAAACTAACCATCTATTGCTCGGATAAAACTCGATTATGGGTGGTGCTGCACAAGTTTGATGGCGTGCCGAAGGAGTTGAAAACGGGGTGAACCAACCGGACGGTTCGGGGGAATGAACGGTCAACGAATTCCAGCGTGGGAACGCCAGACTAGGGATGATGGTTTCCCAAGTCCCGCCGCCGATGTTGATTTTTGCGGTGACGATGGGTGTCAATTACGACCAGTGAAAACAGGGCGGGGATGCCGGCGAGGAGAACGATAATCACGGGATTATGAGCCCATATCCAAGCCAAAAAAGCAAGTGTGTCTTGATTCATTACCAAGTCGAAAGCATTAACAGTGCCAGAAAGTGAAACTGCAACCGCAGGAGACACGCGAGACGGCAATTTATGCCCACCAATTCGCAATATTTGGCAAGCACATCGCGAGGGTAATGCCTAAATTGGCCCTGTTCACTGCGATTATCAAGTAAAAACAGGTTTGGCCATGGTCATTTATTGTCACGATAATTTGAATGAAGCCCGCACCTATCAAATCAAATAATATGATGATCTGGCATATTGGAAAAAATTTGTTCCCGCAATCGGAACCAACCGGGAGGCGGCAGAAAAAGAACGCGCTCATTGATGTTTGTGTGGGCATCCTTTTTTGGGCCGGATTCATCGCCCTGGTGATTTGCGTTTTGCATCTTCATTAAAACGGCAAGCCGCAAACCCGACGCCGTTGCGTTTCGATGCCACAGGCTGGCAGCCCGCCGATTGGCTGGTAGTCCACGATGAACGCGTCGTCACACGCCCGGACTTTTTGTTTGGTGAATAACTAAATTTTGACTTTTGAAATCGGGATTGTATTTTTTTTGCGCAACGCGGGGCTGTAGCTCAACGTTAGAGCTAGGTTTTTGGGTCCATTGTTATCAGTGCTTTCAAAAATCTGATGGGGGTTCAATTCCTTCCAGCTCCACCATTTAAATACTCCGTCTGCGTCGTAACTGTCGCGACGCGTCCTGAGGGGGGGCTTGAGCTTTTGTCGGACGGTAAGCCCACAGGCTCGGACCGGACTGGCATTCACCCGTGGGCTGTTTTCTGCTGCGCCTCTGCGCTATGCAAGATGGGTGGCCGGCGGCAAACAAAGGCCCGCCGCAGGGAGTCCGGGCGAGTCTGAGGAATGGCTCGAATCCCGGCGCTAATCCGCCGGGCTACGGCAAACTAATTTCCGGGTTACGCCCGCCTCACCTGTGTCCTCTCTCCGAAAGTTCATTCAGTTGCCAGCGAATGATTTGTCATTGATGCCGAATTGGTTTAAACCGTCGGCGTGCATCGAAAAATGTCGTATATGTTGCTCCTGCCTGTCCTGCTCACCTTGAGCACGGCGGGTTGCGGCACCTTCATGGCTCATCGTCTGGTGCAGGCACCGAACACATATCCTGACTGGTTTGCCCCGGAAGCGCCGGTGTTGTTGGGATTCAGCCCCAAATTTCTTACCAACTTTCCCCAGCAATTCGTAGAGGTCGGTCCGCCTGATGCCAAACTGTGTTATCGCATCATCGGGCCGGCCGATTATCATTTGAAAGTTTCCTCAACGAACTGGCTCAAACATGGAATGACAAGGACAGAATTTGATTTCCATGCCGACGTTCCTGGTCAGACCAACCTCTGGACATCAACACCCCGCGGAACTTTAATTTTGCTGCATGGTTATGGTCTGGCCCAGTTTTCGATGGCTCCATGGGCGCTGCGACTGGCAGAGGAGGGCTGGCGGTGCGTGCTGGTGGATCTGCGTGGACATGGCAAATCCACCGGGCGGCAGATTTATTATGGCCTTCAAGAAGTGCATGACTTGGGCCAGTTGCTGGATCAACTCGAATGGGACGGCAACATAAAGGAACCGGTTGCGGCCATGGGCGAATCCTATGGCGCAGTGATGGCATTGCGATGGAAGATGGTTGATCCGCGCGTTGGACCGGTGGTGGCCATTGCACCCTATGCGAGTTTGTCGAATGCCGTCATGAACCTGCGTCAGGAATATGCTGATTGGATGCCGAAGACAATTTTGCGGGCCGGCTTGAATCAATTGCCGGTGGTCTTGGGGACAACCGCCGGCGAACTGGATACTACATCTGCCTTAAACAAATATCCCATCTGCGCGTTATTTGTGGCCGGCGGAAAGGATAAAATCATGCCCGAAGCCGATGTTGAACAGTTGCGGAACATGGCTGCCCTAGGAAGCGAACTGCTCGTGGTGCCTGACGCCACGCATGAAACGGTGACATACTATCTGGCTGACCTGATGCCGCCAGTGCTGGCCTGGCTAACCGATAAAAGCCGGTCAAAATAATTCTGTCGGCACGTTTAATGAAAAAAACGATGGCTGGCGTGGGCGTATCTACTACTGACTTTCTTTCTTAAACGACGGTCTCACGGAGTTTGAGCCGCATTTTAACCGTCACTAACAATCACGTCCACACCAGCCAATTGAGAAATCACCTTTTCTTAACCGTTCGGAGATTAGCATGTGTCAACCTCCCCAGCAACAGACCATGAGTGACAATGATCGGGATGACCGCCCGATCCTTCCTTTGATTAAAACCATTTTTCGACGCTTAACAACTTTTACGAAGGGATTCAAAACCTTTGACCAAGACTCAAAAATCTTGGTCGGAACATTGATAAACATCAATTTTGGCTTTTGGAGAGGTAAAAAGGGTCAAAATCGGTTTTTTGGATGATCCAGGGAAAATGGGGCCAAACCCGATGAAAAAGAGCTGGCGGTGCGGGGATATTTTTGGCGCGGATGCTGCTTATTGGTAGCTCGGCATAATACCCGCCAATAGAGGTATAAATGGGGAAGGCGAGGGAATGCGGGCGCGCAGAGACACGTCCCACCCTCGCCATCCCAATTTTCTTCAGAAACTGATTTGTAATCACAGGTGATGACGTGAGGGGTCTCACGTCAAATGCGGAATTCGGAATTTGGAATGCAGAAATAAAATATGAGTCCCCGCCGTGCTCGCGCACCGTCGCAGCGGGTCGTCATTTCCGAGGAGCATGGACGTGGTTATGGGTAAAACACCCCATATACAAAACTTCCGACTTGGAAGAAAAATTGTTTAGCTCGGTGGCGGTCGTTTCTTCAGCGGACATCCCCTGTCCCACCTCCTTGGCGGCTGCCGCCGGGCCGTATCATTTGTCCGATGGCAGGGCGGCTTTGCCCTTGTCCCTTCCACGATGAATTAGATAGCGGTTCATGGGGAGGATATGAGGAATGGCGGAGACTTTTTCCGGCGACTCCGCTTTTAACTCCACTCAGGAAATTGCGTGGTATTTAAATCCAACGTGGCGATAGCGGCCAGATCGGAATCTTCCAGGCTAAAATCAAAGATGTTCAAGTTTTCCGCGATATGCGCTTTCTTGGAGGATCGGGGGATGGCAATAATTCCCCTTTGGAAATGCCATCTCAAGCACACCTGCGCCACCGTCTTGTTGTATTTCTTGCCGATGGCTGCAAGAGTGGCTTTGGTGAAAAGCCCATTACGGCCTTCCGCAAAAGGCGCCCAGGCTTCATGTTGTATGCCATGTTGCTTCAAGTATTCCAGTGCCTTGCCTTCCTGGAAAAACGCATGGGTTTCGATTTGATGGACTGCGGGTTTCACCTCGTTATTCGCGATCAAGTCGTCCAGTTGCGCGAAATCGAAATTGCTCACGCCGATGGCCTTGATTTTGCCCGCATGATAGAGTTCCTCCATCGCTTTCCAAGAACCTTGAATATCGCCAGCAGGCCGGTGAATCAGGTAGAGGTCCAAATAATCCGTCCCCAGCTTGTTGAGGGAAGTTTGAAATCCATTCTTGGCCTGTTCGTAGCCCATGTCGGCCTTCCATAGTTTTGAAGTGATAAAGAGTTCTTCACGTTTGATGCCACTCTGTTTGATCCCGGCACCGACGGCCGTCTCAGTGTTGTAGACCATGGCGGTATCTATCAGACGATAGCCCAAAGCGATGGCATCGGCCACGCACCTGATTCCGACGTCGCCGCCAAGTGTCATGGTGCCCAATCCCAGCCATGGCATTTGCACGCCGTTATTGAGGGTCACGAGCGGGATCACATTTTTCTGGGTGCTGGTATTGGGGGCGGCAAATGACAGCGTGCTGCCGAGGCTCAGGAACATGGCCGAGGCGGCACATCCCGCGCTGGTCTGCAAGAATTGGCG
>CAZIFP010000101.1:0-9114 GCA_964538105.1 uncultured Bifidobacteriaceae bacterium | reverse complement strand
GCGCGAGCGAACCCGTGTCGCCCATGAACACCTGCGCCGGATGGCAGTTGAACCACAAAAAGCCAAGCCCCGCGCCGATCATCGCCGCGCAAAAAACGGTTAGCTCGCCCGCGCCGCTCACGAAAGGAATCTGCAAATAACCCGCTGCCTTGAAGTTGCCGGCGAGGTAGGTGAAAATCAAAAACACAAACGACACGATGAGCGTGCAGCCGATGGCGAGTCCGTCGAGACCGTCCGTCAAGTTCACCGCATTCGAGCTGCCGACGATGGCGAGCAGCACCACCAGCACGCCGACCACCACGCCGACTTCATACGGATATTTGCAGAATGGCAGCATTAGGTCGCTGACCAGATTGCTGTGCATTTGGATGACGGATTTTTTCCCAGGGAACTGCAATACGCTCGTCGCCGGCAGCCGCCAGAGATAAATGCCGACGAACAAGCCAAGCGCGGATTGCACAAACAATTTCACGCGCGGCGGCGTGCCACCGCCGCTCTGCTGCACTATTTTTGCGTAGTCGTCGTAGAAACCCAGACCCGACAAAACCAATACTGCGAGCAACGTCAATTCCACCTGCGCGTTCCATTGCGCCCAGAGCATCGTCGAAAATACCAGCACGGTGACGATCAAGATGCCGCCCATCGTCGGCGTTCCTTTTTTGCTCAGCACGCGCGCCGCGAGTCCGCCGGCTTCTTCCGCCTTGTCTTTGTAATCCTGACCGAACTTCAGCGTCTTGAGCCAGTGAATGATCAGCGGACCGAGCCACCAGCTCAACATCAGCGCGGTGATCGCCGCGCCCGCGCTGCGCACCGTTATGTAGCGGAACAGGCGCAACGCCGAGAGCCGGCTTTCCCAGGCCGTCCCGTGCGCCCAATCCAACATCTGCTGGCTCAAATAATAAATCATTTCAGTTCACGATTTCTCCGACTTCAACGTCCCGGCGATGCGCTCCAGCCGCGAAGCCCGCGACGCCTTCAGCAAAACCACGTCGCCCGGCTTCAAAAAATTCTTCACCGCCCGCAACGCCGATTCCACGTCCGCAAATTCAATCACCCGGGCCAGTCCCGCGTCCCGCGCCGCCTTCGCCATGACCGCCGACATTTTTCCGACGGCAAACAATTGTCCGATGCCCAGTTCCGCCGCGCGCCGGCCAATTTCCGCGTGCGCCGCCTCGCTGTGCGCGCCGAGTTCTTCCATGTCGCCGAGCACCGCCACGCGCCGGCCCTGCAGCGGCAGGTCGCACAGCGTTTCGAGCGCGGCAATTGTCGAGTCCGCGTTCGCGTTGTAGGCGTCGTCGAGCACGCGCACGCCGTTCGCTTCCCAAAACTGCAGCCGCATCTTCGGCGGCTGGCAGCCGGTCAGGCCACACTGGATTTCTTCACGGCTCAAACGCAATTCCGCCCCAACAGCCATTGCGAACAAGGCATTAGTCACCTGATGGCGGCCAAGCAAATTGATCCGATACTCGCCGCTGAATTCCGCCGGCGGCGCTTCCACACGAAACGTCACGCCATTTTTGTCCAGACGGATTTTGTCCGCGCGCCAGTCGTTTTTTTTGTCAAGTCCGACGTGAACCACATTCGCTTTTGTGCGCGCCGCAATTTTTCCCGTCCATTCATTGTCGCCATTTACAAAAAGTTTTCCATCCGCCGGCAACAGTTCCGCCAGCCAGCCTTCTTCCTGCGCAACGCCGGCGACATCGCCAAAAAATTCCAAGTGCTCGCGCCCAATGTTCGTAATGATTCCGAACTTGGGTCGGATCATTTGAACGAGCGGCGCCAGTTCGCCGGGATGATTTGTGCCGGCTTCCAAAACGGCGGCCCGATGCGATTTTTCCAGACGCAACAAAGTCAGCGGCACGCCGATGTCGTTATTGAAACTCGCCTCGCTCGCCAGCGTCGAGAATTTCTGACGCAAAACCGAGGCGACCAGTTCTTTCACCGTTGTTTTGCCATTTGAACCGGCGACGGCAATCACCGGCAATGAAAAGTCGTTACGGTAGGCCGCCGCCAGTTTGCCCAGTGCCACGCGCACGTCAGCCACAGCAAGAACGGCACAGCCAGGTAGTGGCACAAGCATCTTGCCTGTGAGTTCCTTTGCATCGCACAGGCGAGACGCCTGTGCCACTACTACCGTCACGCCCTTCGCCGCGACTTCGGCAATGAAATTGTGGCCGTCAAATTTTTCGCCCTTGATGGCGAAAAATAAATCGCCCGGCTTCGCCGCTCGCGAATCGGTGCAGACATTTTCCACCAAGGTTTCCGCCGCGACGCGACGGATTTCGGCGGCGCAGGCGTCGGCGACGAATTTCAAAGAGCGTGCTTCCACAAAATTATTTCAATGTGAAACTCCCGCCGCCACGAGCGGTGCCGGCGAACCGGGTTGCGGCGAAATTTCATCCGGCGGGATGTTCAGGTAGCTCGCGCAGCGCTTGCCAATCTCGCTGAAAACCGGCCCGCACAACGCGCCGCCAAAGGCGTGGCCGCCTTCCTTGGGCGAATCCATCACGATGGAAATGCAAATCTGCGGGTTGTCCGCCGGAAAAAATCCAATGAATGAAACAAAAAAATGGTCGGAGGAATACTTGCCATCCACGACTTTCTGCGCCGTGCCGGTCTTGCCGGCGACGACATAATTGGTGATCGCCGCGAGCGGCGCGGTGCCGTCCTTGCTCACGACCGTTTTCAACGCCTCGACCATTTCCTTCGCGGTGGCTTCGGACACCACGCGGCGGACGCTTTGCGGCGCGTAGCGCTGGACGACGTTGCCGCTGGCGTCATCCAACTCCTTCACCAGCATCGGCCGCATCAGCACGCCGTCGTTGGCGATCGCGCCCAGCACCATTGCCATTTGCAGACGCGTTACGGCCACGCCCTGGCCCATGGGGATTTGCACGATGGAATATTTTCCCCATTTGTCCGCCGGGCGCACAAAATTTTTCGCGCTCACCTCGTGCGGCAGCGGAATGCCGGTGAACTGGCCGAGTCCAAAATCCTCCATGTAGTCGTAAAGTTTCGGGGCCTGCATCTTTATTCCGATTTTTGACGCGCCGATGTTCGAGGATTTTTCCAAAACCTCCCAGACTGGGATGTCGCCGAGATGATTGTGCTCCGAGTCGTGCAAGGTGATGCCGCCATAATGAAAAATTCCGTTCTCGCAGAAAATCGTGTCGTTCAACGTCACAACGTGCTCGTTCAACGCGCCGGAAATCACGATGGTCTTGAACGTCGAACCCGGCTCCATCACGTCGCTGATGACGCGGTCCGGCTCGGTGTTGGTGTTGATGGTGCGCAGGTTGTTCGGGTCATAACACGGCAACGACGCCAGCGCCAGAATCTCGCCTGTGCGCGGGCGCATCACGATGCCAGTGATGTTTTCCGGTGCGTGTCGGGCCAGCGCGTTGGTCAGGATGGTTTCTAAAATGTGCTGCACCGCCGCGTCAATCGTCAGCACCACGTTCAAGCCGCTCTGCGCCTGCACATCTTCGTCACGCAGCGTGACCAGCTCATTTTTCCGGCTGTCCATCCCTGAAACACGCCAGCCGGACGCGCCGCGCAGTTTGTCGTCGAAAAATTTTTCAACGCCGTCGTAGCCGATGAGTTCCGAAGTGTGGTTGGTGTTTTCCACCGTGCCCACAAAACCGAGGACGTGCGCCGCCAGCGGGCCGTTCGGATAAACCCGCAACTGATCCGGCTCGGCGGAAATCGCGTATTCACGCAGGTTCCGTAAAAACGCGCGATCGGCCTTCGACAATTTTTTTTCGTCCACGCCAAACGTCAACTGGCTCATCGCCGTCTGGATTTTCTGCCATGTCTCATCCGGGACATTTTTCTGGAGCCGGACATAATGCAGCCCGTTCGTGACCGTTTCGCCCTGGGAATTTTTCTGGATGCGCGGAGTCAGCCGCTGCTGCAATTCCGCATCGCTCATCTGCAACAGCGGCGCGAGCGCATGGGCCACGACCGCCTGCTGGCCACCGATCATCGAGGGATCCGCGCAAACCATCTTCACCGGAATGCTGGTCGCCAGGAGATTGCCGTTCGCATCCAGAATGTCGCCACGTTTGGCCGTGCGCCAGGAAGTCTGCTGCGTTTTTTCCTCCGTCTGTTTCGCCAGCTCGTCGTGCCGCCACACCTGCAAATCCATCAGCCGGAAGCCCAGCCCGACGAAGGCGAGCACCACCAGCGCCAGCAGCGCCAGCGCGCGTTTGAATTGTTGCTCCCGCTTGATCATCTGAAAACGGCCAACCGCCCGTGACGGTCGGTTCCTCAACCAACACGCCACGAGCGGCGGCCAAATTGTTTATGTTTTATTGCGGCGTCACGCCGGCCGGCCGCGCGGCAAGCTGACGGGCAAAATTATTTTTATCCGACGACAACCACGGTGACTCCGACAACCGGACAACCTGCGCCGGCTGTGCCGGAACCAGACCGAGATTGCGCGCCCGCTGGTCAAGCTTCACCGGCGAGCGTAAATCCGCAAGCTGGTCGGCGAGCATCTGGTTGTTGCGTTCGAGCTGCGTCAGCCGCGATTCGGTTTCGCGAATCTGTTTGCCAAGCTGATAAACCTGGCTTTTTTGCCAGACGTAGCCAACCGCCGAGCCGGCAATCAGCAGGCACAAAAATGACGCCTTCAACGCCGGCCCGAACCGGATCGCTGCCGCCTGATTTTTTCGGTTCTTCGCCATTTTATATTTGTTTAATGGTTAAATCGTTGAAGTGTTGAATCGGCTGCGTCTTCACGTTTCGACCATTTAACGATTTAACGATTTAACCACTCACGTTTTCTCCAGCACCCGCAACTGCGCGCTGCGGGCGCGCGGATTTTCTTTCAATTCAGCTTCGCCCGGCAAAATCGCCTTGCGCGAAACCCATTTCAGTTCCGGCACGCACGACGTTCGCAACTCCGGCACGTCCACCTCGCCGCTGAACGTGTAATCGCGCGTCTTTTCTCGGCCAAACTCTTTCACCACCCGGTCTTCAAGCGAGTGAAACGTGATCACCGCCAGCCGTCCGCCAGGCTTCAAAATTTTCACCGCCGCTTCCAAGCCGCGATGTAATGAACCGATTTCGTCGTTCACCGCGATGCGCAGCGCCTGAAAAACTTTCGTGGCCGGATGCGCCTTTTTGCCGTGGCGCGGCGCGAGCCGCTCGATCAAATCGGCCAACTGCTTCGTCGTTTCAAATTTTCGCAGCGCGCGGTCGTGAACAATCGCCTTCGCAAACCGCCGGGAATCGCGCTCGTCGCCGTATTCCCAAAAAATCTTCGCGAGGTCTTCCGCGTTTTCTTCGTTCACCAAATCCGCCGCCGTGAGCGGCTGCCGGTCGTCCATCCGCATGTCCAGCGGACCGTCGTTCTGAAAACTAAATCCGCGTTCCGCCGAGTCCAGTTGAGGCGAACTCACGCCCAAGTCCAGCAGCACGCCGTCACAACTTTTTTCCGCGACCCAGTCCGCCAGTTCCGCAAAATTTCCGCGACGGATTTCAAACCGCCCGGCGAATTTTTCATTCAGCCGCGCCTTCGCGGTTTCAACCGCGACGCCATCGCGATCGCACCCAGACAACCATCCAGTCGGCGAACTCGCGGCTAGCAATTGGGCCGCGTGACCAGCTCCACCGAGCGTCCCGTCGGCGTAGCGGCCGCTCGGGCACGGCTTCAGCGCGGCCAGCACCTCCGCCGCCATCACTGGTTTGTGAATGAATTCTGGCACTGCGCATTTGGCAAATAGTTATAGTGCGGTCGCCTTCATGATCCGCTCGCCCAAATTCGACCATGATTTTTTGGCCGGCGGCAGGTCCGCCGCCGGTTCGCGCGCCGGGCGCGATTTCATCGGCACGATCTCCACGTCCGCGTCGGTCAAATCGTTATGGACAACCTTCACTTTTTCCAGCGAAAGCTCGACCTGCACGGGCGTCGCGATTTTGCCGGCGGATGACGGCGCGGCGCGGAAAATGGCGGCGGGATTCAATTTGCTCACCCAAGTGGTCGCCCGGGCGGATGCACCTTGGACGGAAGACACCGGCATTTTTTGCGTCTTGGCCCATGACGGCGTGGTTTTTTTGACCAGAACAACGGGAGAATCCTGCGGCGGCGGTTTCGGCAATTCCGTCTGCGCCGGCTGCGCAGCAGGATTCGCAAAAGGATTTTTCGGCGAGACAAACTGCGGCAGGTAAAAGCGCTTGTCCGTGCGATAGACGGCAGGCTTGCCACCACCGATGATGCTTTTTCCCGTGCCAAGTAGTTTTCCCAGATTCATAATTATTATTCCATGAGTTTGAAGGCTTCGGACGCCAGCACGGCATCGGCGGCCTTCACAGTTTCGTAACGGCCCGGATTCCAAATCTCAAATCGGTCGAGCAGGCCGACCAGCATCACCTCGTCCTTGATGGACGCCGCACGCGCCATTTCGTCCGGCAAACAAATCCGCCCGGCCTTGTCTAGACTCACCTGCACCGATTCGCTGCCAATGAATCTTTTGAGGACAACCTTGTTCGGGTTGCCGTTCGGCATCGCGTCAATGTCCGCCTTCATCTTCGCCATCTCCGACGGCGGCAAAACACGCAGACAGCTTCCCGCCTGATGCTGCGGCCAGAGCATCAACGTCAGTTCCGTGCCTTCTTTTTCCGGCCGCCATTTGGCCGGGATTTGGACGCGCCGCTTCTCATCCACTCCATGCCGATAGCATGAATTGTAATAAGTCGGTTCCTTTGTCTGCGCGGCACTCATTTATTCACCAACAACCTCAAAATGACCCATGTCACCCACAACGCCCCACTTTTAACCACTTTCACCCACACGAGTCAACAAAAATCCGCCGCCGAAACCAAGGTTTATTCGAAAGTTATTCACAATTTGAACATCTTGCGGAAATGGCCACAAAAAAATTTCCGCGTGACAGCTTGAAACTTCCGGCCCGAAACCCAAAACTCGCGCGATGCGAACCGCCGATTTCGATTTTCTCCTGCCGCCGGAACTGATCGCCCAGCAGCCCGCGCCGAAACGCGATCAATCGCGGCTGCTGGTGTTGTATCGTGAGGACGGGAAGGTCGAGCACCGGAAATTTCCCGATTTGCTGGAATTTTTGCGCGCCGGCGACGTTCTCGTTTTGAACAACTCGCGCGTGATCCCGGCGCGGCTGCGCGGCGCAAACGCGAAAAGCGGCGGCAAGTTTGAAATGCTCCTGCTCGAAGAAAATGCGCCAAACGACTGGTGGGCCATGCTGCGTCCGGGGAAAAATGCGCGCATCGGAACGCAAATCGTTCTGCATGACGCGGGCGGACAACCGACCAAATTGTTTGCGACCGTCACCGAAGTGAACGGCGAAGGTCATCGTCGGTTAAAATTTTCCGGCACGCCGGACATCAGCTTGGAGCTGGAATCGCTCGGTGAAATTCCGCTGCCGCCTTACATCGAGCGCAAACACCAGTTGCCGGACTACAAGGAACGCTACCAGACCGTCTTCGCCCAGCCCGCCGGATCAGTCGCCGCGCCTACCGCCGGCTTGCATTTCACGCCGGAGTTGCTGGCGGAAATTCGGTCGCGCGGAGTGAAAATTTGCTTCGTCACCCTGCACGTCGGCCTCGGCACCTTTGCGCCGGTAAAAGCCGAAACGCTGGCGGAACACAAAATGCACGCGGAACGATTTGAGGTGGGCGAAGAAACGGTCCATGCCGTGAACGAGGCGAAAAAATCCGTTCATCGCGTCATCGCCGTCGGCACGACGAGCGTGCGCGTGCTGGAAAGCGTCGCCGCCCGGAACGCCGGAAAACTCAATGTTTACAACGGAAAAACGAACATTTTCATTTTCCCGCCGTTCCGCTTTCAAATCGTGGACGCACTGCTGACGAACTTCCACTTGCCCTGCTCCACGTTGCTGATGCTGGTGAGCGCGTTCGCCGCGCCGGGTGAAATGCGCGGACGCGAAATGGTTTTGTCCGCCTACGCCGAGGCTGTCCGCGAGCGCTACCGCTTTTTCAGCTACGGCGACGCAATGCTGGTTTTTTAGTTTTGAATTTTGAATTTTAAGGTAAAACAAGCCGCGCGTTTGAACTCAAAACTTAAAACTAAAAACTCAAAACTGCCGTTTGTCCTGGTCAACATGGCGATGACGGCGGACGGAAAGATCGCGACCGCGAACCGCGCCGTCTCGACTTTTGGCAGCCAGCGCGATCACGAACATTTGCTGGAGCTGCGCGCGACGGCGGACGCGGTGATGGCCGGAGCGGCCACGGTGAATGCCGCGCCCATCAACCTCGGACCGGGCGCGCTTAAGTTCCGGCGGCGGCGATTAAAAACCGGGCTGGCGGAATATAATCTGCGCGTGATCGTCAGCGGCAGCGGCTCGCTCGATCCCGACGCGGAAATTTTCCGGGAAAAAATTTCACCGGTCATCGTCCTGACCACGCGGCGCGCTTCGGGGAAAAAGTTGAACCGACTCCGCGCCGTGGCCGATGAAGTGACAATCTGCGGCAAAACCGAAATCAATTTTCGCGCTGCGCTGCGCTGGCTGCGAACCCACTGGAACGTGCGACGACTGCTTTGCGAAGGCGGCGGTGAATTGAATGACGCCCTGTTCCGCGCCGGTTTGGTGGATGAAGTTCATCTGACGATCTGCCCAATAATTTTCGGCGGACGCAACGCGCCAACGATAGCGGAAGGCATCGGGTTTCAACGACTGGCGAAGGCACAAGGATTTCAAATACAGCGCATAAAAAGAGTTGAGAATGAGTTGTTCACCATGTTTACCCTCCAGAAATTGAGATTAGCCAAATGACAGACAACGAGGTAAGCTGGTGGGCAGTCCTGTGCTCGCCGCAAGCATGGTGAGGTGTTCACCTTACATGCAGGCTTTCGGCAAGGCCCGACGCTAACCAAATTCCTCATTTTCCTTTGAAAGTCACGACGCAACATTTTTCAGTCAGTGTATAAAAACACGTATTGTATCTTTCAAAGCCACATCATTCTTTACTTATTTCTGGTGTTCTGGGATGCGCTGGCGATCGCCTACCGGTTTGGTGGAGGTTCCGCCGAAAGGGCCATGCAGGAAATGGGGTTGCTTCAGCCGCTGGGGCGCGTCGAGCCGCCAACGGCCCGGACCCGCATCGCATACACCA
>CAZIFP010000100.1:0-9264 GCA_964538105.1 uncultured Bifidobacteriaceae bacterium | reverse complement strand
TCCGGCAGCGTGGCGCTGGTCTGGCCGCCGGCGGGCATCGCGCTCGCCGCCATCCTGCTGTTCGGTTACCGGTTTTGGCCGGGCGTGGCTTTAGGCGCGGTTTTATTTTCGTTTATGAACGGAATGCCATTGGGATTTTTCACGCTCGGAACAGCCATCGGCAACACCATGGGTGCCATCGTCTGCGCTTTCCTGCTCAAAAAAATCATCAGCTTCAACAATGCGATGGAGCGGATCCGGGACGTGACCGGCTATATCGGCCTGGCATGTTTTTTGGGCACAACGGTCAATGCGGCGTTCAATGTCGTCAGTCTTGCCTACAGCGGTGGAGTTGCGTGGGATAATCTTTTTTCCACAATTCTGGTGTGGTGGGTGCCGAATGCACTGGCCGGCCTGGTGGTCGCGCCGTTCATCATCACCTGGGCGACGCAGTCAGCCATCCGCTGGAATGCCAGGCTGATTGCTGAAGCAGTCACCTGTGGTGCCGGCCTGGTCGGCGGCACGTTGATTTCTTTCAACTCCTGGTTTGTCTATGGAATACAAAATTATCCGCTGGCCTACCTGCCGTTTCCGTTTCTCGTCTGGGGTGCGCTGCGGTTCGGGCAGCGCGGCGCAACGTCTGGAACATTGCTCGTGTCGGTGCTGGCCATTTATTCGCTGCTCCACGGGACCGGACCGTTCGTCACCAATACGGAAACGGAAAGCCTGATGCTCATCGGCAGTTACATCGGCATTCTGGCGGTCACCAACATGCTGCTGGCCGCCGCCGCCGCCGAACGCCGGGCCGCCGAACGCGCGATGTCGGAAAGCGAAAAACGTTTTCGCGCGGTCGTGGAAGACCAGACGGATTTGATCTGCCGGTTCAAGCCCGACGGCCTGCTTACTTTTGTCAATGAAGCCTTCTGCCGTTTTCAGGGCAAACGGAGCGATGAACTGCTCGGCACCAATTTTTTCCAAACCCTTTCCAAAGAGGATGCCGCTGTTCCTTTGAGCTACATCAACTCGATGCCGGCGGATGAACCGGTGGTGTCGTTTGACTATCGCCTGCGCTCGCCGGACGACCAGGCGGTGTGGCATCAATACCGTGTCCGGCGGTTGTTTGAGGAAAAAGGCGACACGCGGGAATTTCAGGCGGTGATCCAGGACATCACACGCCGCAAGCAATCCGAGGAAGCCTTGCAGATGAGCGAGGAAAAATACCGTTCGCTCATTGATCACATCCCGGACGTGGTCTGGACGGCCGATTCAAGCCGGAACCTGATTTATATCAGCGGCAACGCCGACAAGGTGCTGGGCTACAACTCGGCCGAACTTTTGGGCGGGCAATTGTGGCTGAACCGGATTCATCCGGAAGACGCAGCGCGTGCCGAGCAAGCTTACCAGAAGCTTTTTTCCGACGGCGAAAAGTTTGATGTGGAATATCGCTTCTGCCGGAAAGACGGTGATTGGATCTGGCTGCACAACCGCGCACTTGCCACGTTCCAGCGCGAAGGAGTCATGTGCGCCGACGGAATTTTCAAGGACATCACGCAACGCCGCCTGGCCGAATCCGCCCTGCAGCAAACCAAGGAAGCGGCCGAATCCGCAAACCTCGCCAAGAGCCAGTTCCTCGCCAACATGAGTCACGAACTGCGCACGCCGCTCAATGCTGTCATCGGCTTCTCCGAAATCCTCGCCGACAAAACTTTTGGCGAATTGAACGACCGGCAGCTCAAATACAGCAACAACATTCTCAACAGCGGACGCCACCTGCTCCAGCTCATCAACGATATTCTCGATCTGGCCAAGGTGGAGGCCGGGCGCGTGGAGCTGATGCGCAACACGTTCAACGTCGGCAAGGCGTTGGCGGAGGTTCAAACCATTGTCAAAACGCTCGCCAACAAAAAACATATCAGCATCGAGGCCTGGATGGCCCCGGATCTGCCTGCGTTGTTTGCTGACGAAGCGAAGTTCAAGCAGATCATGTATAACCTGCTGAGCAACGCGATCAAGTTCACACCGGATGGCGGGAAGGTTTTTGTGGCCGCCGACATCCAAAACGCGATCAATGCCGACAAAAGTCAAACCAGCAAATGCCTGCGCATCGCCGTTTCGGACACTGGTATCGGCATCAAGGCGAACGACCAGGAGCGCATCTTCAAGGAATTCGAGCAGGTGGACTCGTCTTACGGCCGGCAGCAACAAGGCACCGGCCTGGGATTGGCTTTGACTAAGCGTCTCGTCGAATTACATGGCGGGCGCATCTGGCTGGAGAGTGAAGGCGTCGAAGGCAAGGGCAGCACCTTCACTTTTTTGATTCCGCTTCCGAAAACCGAAGCCAAACAGACCCAACTGACCGACAACCCGGACGCGCGCGACGACATTATCCGCCCGCTGGTCGTGGTCGTGACCAATGATAACTCATGCCAAAAGCTGATTGCCAATTATCTCACCGGTGCGGGCTATGATGTGATGATGGTTACTGAAACTGCGGCGATGACGGCGGCATTGAACGCGCGCCGGCCTTACGCCGTGGCGATTGACCGGGGAATGGGCACCGCGAACGGCTGGCCAGACCGCTCCGGTCAATCGTTGGAAGAATCCCAGCCCGTTTTTTCCAACGCGCTCATCCAAAACAAAGCCCGCCCGCGCATACCTGCCGGAATTCCGCATGTCATGTATTCTGAAGATGGAAATGGCGGGCTCGTGTTCAGTTTGTTTAACAAGCAAGGTGCAGTTTCAGACCAGGTAAGCTCCCGCTTGGGGGATGCCATCCATCAATCCGGCAAAACCAGCGGCAAGGAACTTAAAACCATTCTGGTCATTGACGATGAGCCTTCCATTTTGGAATTACTGACAAGGACGCTCCTGCAAAAAGGTTTTAGAGTTCTGCGGACGTCGGACGGCCGGACCGGCGTGGAGTTCGCCACGAAATACCTGCCTGAAGTCATCATATTGGATTTCAGCATGCCGGAATTCAGCGGGACACAAATTGTTGGGCAATTGCGCGCGCATACGCGCACAAAATTTATTCCCATCCTGATCAATACCGGCACAGTGCTCAATGAAGAGGAACGCCAGCGGCTGGCGGGTCATGTGCAGTCCATCACCTCAAAGACCGAGGGTGAAAGTCTGTTCACGGAACTGGACCGGCTGGGAGCGATGAGCGATGAAAGAAACGTAGCCGGAGCGAGCTTATGAGTCACAAGCGAATACTCATCATCGAGGACAACCTTCTAAATCTCGAGTTGGCCACCGACTTGCTGGCGGCAAACGGCTACATGATTTTTTCGACGCAAACGGCGGAAGAAGGACTGCGGCTGGCACGCGAGCTTCTGCCGGATTTGGTGCTGATGGATTTTAGCCTGCCCGGCATGGACGGCCTCGCGGCGACCAAAAATCTCAAGTCTGATCCGGCGACAAGCCACCTGACCGTCGTCGGCCTCACGGCCAACGCCATGAAAGGCGACGCGGAAGCCGCGCTGAATGCAGGCTGCGATGGCTATCTGACCAAGCCAATTGACACCCGGACCTTTGTCACCGCAGTAACTGAATTCATTGAAGAAACCAAAATGCGCCGACCAGAAAAAAACACTTGAAAATTATGCAAACTGAAAATGAACCAACGACACTCACCATCAACAAGCCAACGCCCGGCTGGGGAGCCGTGCTGGTGGTGGACGACGAACAACAAAACCGCACCCTGCTGCGTGATCCGCTCGAAGCCTTCGGCTACCGGGTTGAGGAAGCCGAGAACGGGCTGCAGGCATTGCAGAAAATCGCCGCGCATCCACCGGATGTGATTTTACTCGACTTGATGATGCCGAAGATGGACGGCTTTGAAGTCTGCCGCCAATTGAAGGCGAATCCCAAGACCACACATATACCGATTCTGATGGTAACCGCCCTCTCCGAGCGCGGAGACCGGTTGATGGGCATACAAGCCGGCGCGAACGATTTTTTGAACAAGCCGATTGATATTCAGGATGTGACCTTGCGGGTGGGCAATGCGATTTACACCAAACGCCTTTTTGACCAGCTTCAGAACGAACAGAAGAAGTCTGAGCGGCTGCTATACAATATTCTCCCCAGATCCATCGCGAATCGGATGAAACAAGGTGAGACGACCATCGCCGACAGTCATCCTGATGTTACGGTGATGCTGGCGGACCTGGTTGGTTTCACCACGCTGTCGGCTCACATCGGTCCTGAGCAGGTCGTTCAATTATTGAACGAGATTTTTTCAGCCTTTGACCTTTTGGCGGCAAACCACGGCCTGGAAAAAATCAAAACCATCGGAGACGCTTACATGGTTGCGGGGGGCATAATGTTTCCTCGGCCGGATCATGCCGAAGCCTGCGCCGCACTCGCGTTTAACATGCAGGAAGAGATTGAGCATCTTAACCAACAGTATAACACCTCCGTCCAGTTGCGAATAGGGATCTGCACCGGCCCGGTGGTCGCAGGCGTGATCGGTCGCGGAAGATTTGCCTACGATCTCTGGGGTGAAACCGTCAACCTCGCCTGCCGGCTGGAATCAATGGGTGAAGCGGGCAAGGTTCAAATTGCCGAATCCACCTACGAACGGTTGAAGGACAAATATCAATTTGCACCGAAACACCGTCTTGACCTTAGAGGATATGAGAATGTGTCAGCCTACTGGCTTGGAAAATGAACACCGTCTGTAATTCATGCCTAACATTCTCATTATAGACGATGACGAGGAAATCTGCAGGATCGTAGGCAATGGCCTGCGCCGAGAGGGGTATGAAGTGGCGACCGCCCCGAACGGAAACGAAGGGCTTATTGCGGCGGCGGCGTTAAATCCGGATTTGATATTGTGTGACTTGGATATGCCCGGACTGGATGGGCAAGGAGTAGTTTCGGCTTTGCGGCGGGATAGCCGGCTGGGGGAAATCCCGGTCATTTTTTTGAGCGCCTGCACGGAACGCGACCAGATTCGCCACAGCATGAACCTCGGCGGTGATGATTTCATCACAAAACCGGCGCCATGGCCGGAAATTCTTGCAGCAGTCGAAGCCCGTCTATGCCGAAGGCAGAAACAGCGAAAGCATCTGGATCAGCAGGTGGAAAAGGCGGCGGAAGTGTTTGTTGGGATAATCCATGACTTGGACAAAGCGGCTGCGGGGGTCCATTGGTTGGCCGATTCGACGACCAGTTTGGCTGACCAGCAGAACCATATTATCCAACTGGTGCATCAGTCGCTGAAGGCAAATACTCGACCTAACACCGGCACCTCGCTGGCCCCTCACCGACCCACTTCTCTGCTCATCAAAGACAGCAATCGCCAGCAACTCTTGAAGCTATCAGAGGTGAAGGCTTTGATGGCCTACGGAGAATACTCAAACATTTACTGGGGCAAAGATCAACACCTGTTATTCCGCAAGCCGCTTAAACAATGGGTGATGGAATTGCCGTCAAATCAATTTGTAAGAGTTCATCGGCAAGCGATAATAAACCTGGCCTTTCTTGATTTTGTCGAGAAAACTACCGGCGGGAAATTGCAGATCCACATGCGTGGTTTTACAAAACTCATTCCAGTCAGTCAGCGCGCGACACCTGCATTCAACCGCTGTTTAAAGAGGTTTAAAGCGCCTAAACCAGTCGCAAGTTAAACCTGTCCTCTTTGGTGTTCAGGCACCGTATTAGTTTGAAGGGCCAGGATATAGCCTGCTTATGCCAGCAAGCTGGATTTACGCGATTTTATCCCTGATTCTTCCCTGCCCGTTCGGCTTATCGCACTTCCTCGCAGCACCCCAATTATGCGGTCAAGACATAATTACCTTCGCACCGATTTGCGACTGACCCGAGAACCTGCGTCAGGCTTTTCGCGGTTAAAGCAATCGCTCACTGCAAACAATCTATCACTGAATGCAAAAGATTATTGATTCAGGCAAGTATGGTTTAAAAGGGTGAAGATGATAACGCAATTAAATTATGGCCTGCTGACACGGCAGTCAACACAAAGTGGTGTTTTCGTTCCCGATAATGTCAACAGCGGTGGTGCGGCATATTACTGGAAGGTTGCTGACGAGGATCCGAGAGTGATGTGTTTTGACCTTGTAGCAAGCCTTAGCAAGTCCACTAGCCAAAAAAGGGGCATTTATGCTTGACGCGATCCAGCACCCAGAACGCAAAAGAGTCATCTTGGTCTGCATTATCGGTCTAATTCTCGGGTTGTTGTATAATGAGTGTTTTGGCGTTGCCCTAATTGGTGAGTGTCAAACTCCTCCAAATAATCCGCTCTATATCTACAACTCTTCGAGCTTGGTCCCGTGGGAAGGTTCGCCCGGCACCTATTCGCGATGCACCTATGAATGGTTTGCCGCCAACTCCGGGCAGAATATCGGCCTATATTGCAACGGCTCTTGTCTCTCATCTGTCCCGGCCAATACGAATGCCAGCATTCATTTGGCCGAGGCCTGGCAAGCCTACGGAAATTCCGGCGGTGTCTTGGTTGGAGTGGTCGATACAGGTGTTAATTACAACCACCCTGACTTACAAGGTGTTTGTGTCAATCAATCACCAGCCATCATGGACACGGTTGGACACGGAACGGAGATAGCCGGTGTCATCGCGGCGACACCCGGCAGTAGCTTGGGCATCACCGGCGTGGTTCCGGGCTGCCAGTTGCTCATCGAAAATGCGGGCGGGTTGAGGAGTTCAGAGGAGGTAATTCCTGGAATGTTGGACGCCATCACCAACCATGCGCGCGTCATTTGCTGTGCTTGGGGATTTTCTGACAACAATCCCGACTTGCTGGCCGCGTTTCAACTCGCCCAGTCCAACGGCATCATCTGCGTCTGTGCCGCGCTTAATTCGCCCGTGGACTACAATCAGGCTTCGGTCCTAGATTACCCTATCAAATGGCGCAAAACTGCCGCCAACCCAACCGGGCTGGACAATCTGATTGCGGTCACTTCAACTATGCCGGACGACACCATTCTGGGCGGCGGCGCGGCCTGGGGTAGTGACTACATTGATTTTGGCGCGCCGGGTTATGCGATACCCTCTACTGGCTATGACATCACGCATTACCCTTATATTTATGGAAACGGAACATCCATTGCCGCGGCGCTGACGACCGGGTGCGTGGCTTTTACTGAAGCAGCCTACCCACAAGAGAACTATCATCAAACTATAGAACGTCTTCGGCAATCTATTGACCCCGGAGTGGGACTGGTCACCAACACGATTTCAACGGGCAGGCTTAATCTTTACAGTGCTCTTAACTTTCAGTGGCCGGCCCTGTCGCTCAATGTCACGCAAGGCGGAACATCACTTAACATCACCAACCTCTTGTCCGGCCATGTCTATTTCGTCCAAAGCTCCACTGACATGTTGACCTGGTCTGATCTGCAGGAATTTTCAGCATCGGGCGCGTCGTTTTCTTTGGCACCTCCGGCTGCGACTACACAGTGTTATTACCGAGTGAGACTTGAATAGTCATTTTATTAATGCCATTAGCGGCTATGCACCAATCCCGACGTTCAACCTTAAATTTGTGCCTGCGCAAACAATTTCGGAATTGTTTCCGACTCTGCGTTGGCTGCCGTGGCAGGCGACCTAATCAGCAAATGCTCCATCAAACCACAACTGACAACTGTCTAGCTAGATTATGCAAAACGAATTGAACTGTCTAACCCAGACTCTCCGCGACGAGCTGACACAATACCGTGCAATGCTTACCCGGCTGGCACAAACACAGCAGGTTGTCCAGAACCGGTCTGGAAACTGCCCCAGCCTTCTAACCAGTGAAATTAAGATCCAGTGTCTAGCCGTCCATCGTGCCCAATTTATCCGCACACAAGCCAGCCGGGATTTGGCCAAGACGATGCATTTGACGGAAGCCAACCCCATGGAGGTGATGATTCCGTTGCTGCCGACGGATTATCAACCTTTGATAGGCCGACTTTACCGTGAAAACCGGGAATTGATGGGGCAGGTGGTATGTGCCCTCATGTCCAAAATGACATGCAACAAAAGTGAATCGACCAATCCAGGCATGCCACGATCTGCAGCAGAAATTTGTTAACTATATCCCTATGAACCTCCACCACCCAACAGACCAGAGTTTAAACGGCCAATGAAAAATGCTTAAATAATGAATGCCGACACTAATAATCTAGGCGAGGACGAAAACTTCATCTTGCTTTACCTGAACCACTGGCCTGAGATGTTTATTTCGGGAACGGAAGTCGCCCGGCAAGCCGCCGGAATAGACCGATATGTGGACGATCCGCGGTGGTCAGGTCTTGCCATGTCCAATCTCATGGAGATGGACCTGGTGGAATCTGACGGCCACGATAAATACCGGATCAAGCAGCGCGTGCCCGTTGCGCATGGCGGTCAAAGAAGATTTATCGCCCCGCATTTAAAAGAGATTTTAGAAAAACACAGACGTAAATTCAGCCGGCCAGATTGGGCGTTTTAGATCCAAAGCCAGCCGAATATCCCGATGGTCATTTTTGTTCTTCGATAACGGAGGTTGCGCACAATACCCAGGTTCGAGGAGGCTTAATTTTCCAAGTTAGACTGACCATCTCATATCAATAGTGCAATTTGTTGGAATGTCACATAATAATTCAATATTGTCCGAAGCGGAATGCGTTCGGCTCGTTCACGAATATATCGAGGGCCTTTTTCCGAGAAGCTGCCACAATTGCAAGCGGAGCTTTGCCACATATCGGGACTATCTGCTGAACACCAAACATGTCGGGTTGCCCATCTCGTATGATGTGGAATTTGGCGATTGGAAGCCCACACAGACCACTGGTAACTTGTCACTTGCCAATTGTGCCTGTGGCACCACGCTGTCACTCAGTTCTGAAAGCATGCCACTGGCACAAATCTGGCTGGTGTTGGGCTGGGTTAAAATTGAAACGGAACGCCGGGGTTGTCATGTGCGGGAGGTTCTGAATTTTCTGCGCGACGAGGTGGTTAAACGGGCTCTGATCCAACAATGCACTGAGACAGATTATTGAGTTTTGAATCCGCGGTGAATTTTTTTGGCTTCGGAGTAATTTTAATTGTCACTCATAGTCTGTTGTAGCGGGTGATATCAGGGTGCCAATCAATTTGAACGGCTTGCCGGACTAAATCTGGCCGGAGGCTCTGGGCTGCAATGTCCCAACCTCCCGGTTTTCTTTGAAGGTCGGCCGGCAAACTTTGCCAGTCTCTTGCGAATCTTTGCCAGTCCCTCGCGAACCTTTGCCAGTCTCTCGCGAACCTTTGCCAGTCTCTCGCGAACCTTTGAAGGAAACC
>CAZIFP010000099.1:0-9491 GCA_964538105.1 uncultured Bifidobacteriaceae bacterium | reverse complement strand
CACCGTCGCCGCACAATATGTTCAAATCGCGCGCCATCGTCGCCGGATGACACGAGACGTAAATCACCTGCGCGGGCTTCGTCCGGCGCAACAGCTCCAAGGTTTCCGGCCAGCAGCCCTTGCGCGGCGGATCGAGGATCACCGCCGTCTTCTCCGGTGAAAATTTCTGCAACAGTTCCGGCAAAACGTCCTCGACCTTTGCGGAAACAAACTCGCCATTGTTAATTTTCCGTGACGCCGCGTTCTGACGCGCGGCCTTGATCGCCAGTTGATCGTATTCCACGCCGACGAACGATTCGACCACATCGGCCGTTTCAATCCCGAAAAAGCCGACGCCGCAATACAAGTCCACCAGATGCTTCGCGCCGCCGTCGCGCAGAAAGCCGCGCACCGTCTCGACCAGCTTCGGCAGCAGGAAGAAATTGTTCTGGAAGAACGAATCGCGCGGCACCTCCCAGCCGTCCGGCTGCACGCGCAGCACCACCTTGAGACCGCCGCGCGGCGGCGGGTTTGCGCGGACTCCCTTGATCTGTTCGTTCAACGCCGGTTCGGCGATTTTGCATTCCTCGATGTCCACCACGAAATTGTTGTCCGCGCGGATGTAGCCGATCTCCAGCTTCTTGGCCGGGCCATTCCACTGGCTGCGGATCATGATGCGGTTGCGGTAGCCGTAGGGCGAAGGGCAGGGGAGCACCGGCTGGATTTTCTCCGGCGAAATTTTCCCCACGCGCTCGAACAGATCGGAAATCTGCTTGTGTTTGATGCGCAACTGCGCCGCATAGTCAATGTGCTGATACTGGCAGCCGCCGCATTGCGTGAAGTAACGGCATTCCGGCGCGACGCGCTCCGGCGACGGCGTGACCACGCGCAGCAGTTTGGCGCGCGCAAAATTCTTTTTCACCTCGATGATTTCCGCCTCGACCGTTTCGCCGACGAGCACGAACGGCACGAACACGACAAATTCATCCACACGCCCGACGCCTTCGCCGCCGAAGGCGATGTCGTGGATGGTCAGGGAAATTTTATCCGCCAGTTTGAGAGACACGCCCGCAGGTTAGGGATTTTGCCCCGCCGGAAAAAGACTTTTCACCCGGAAATGGACGGGGTGTCCGGGCTTGGAAATAAAAATTATGCGACAGTCTTCATCTTGACAAAGCAGCGCAAACCGGTGTCACGCGCGGAACATCCGGTGCTGCCGCCACTCGTGCCAGACGCAAAAGCCCAGCAAGCCAATGGCGGAAATCGTGCCCGATTCGGCGGGTTCGGGGACGACGGGAATCGAATCGGCATTAAATTGTATGTTATCCAGGTGATCGCTGCCGGCTGATCCGGTGGTGCCGCTCACGGTCAGTTCAAACAAGACCGAGGCGCTGTTGTTAATTTGGGGAACCGTGGAGAAATTCACGGTTTCGGTGGCATAAGTGGTGGGAACACTGATCGGAGCGAATGAGGTGTAACTGGCTCCGCCGTCGGTGCTGTAACTCCAATTTTGCCCGGTGAAACCGGTGCTTGATCGCTCGGTGGCATAAGTCAGCACCAGGTTTTTGTCGCCGGTCATGCTCACTGAAAAAATGATGGACTTCCCGTTTTCATCTTCGCCCGTCCCGCCCTTCAGGGCGAGCGCGTATTCTGTATTGTCACCCGCAATCTCATTTTTGGTTGTGCATGTAACATCTATATTGGCGTCATAATTGGCGCTGAAATGGGACACATCAATGGACGCCGCGCCGGCTTGCGCACCATCTGAAGCTGCGATGGAGGCAGGCGCCGGACCATAGGATTGGCTGCTATAATCCCAGTAGGCAATCAGACCCGCCTTGCCGGCATTCGCCAATGTAAGAATCAAGCCGATGCCTGCCACAATAGATTTTGTCTTCATGTCAATCCTGCTGATTAAAGCATTCCGCGGGTTTGCATTTCTAATTTTAAATAAACTGCTGATACACTTCATCTGATGGAAGAAACACAAGCAGGCAAACTAGTCAACAAGAAGTTATTCCAGTTAAATCTCCTCTTCGTTCGGACGTCGTCGCAATATTCCCAGTTCACCACCCAAAGCGGTTCTGGCCTTGGCAAACAGTTCTGCGCCTTCTCACGGTGCAGGTGCGCGGTTCACGGATTTACCGGTTTCCCTCGGTTCACTTCTTGCAATAATCCGGATATACCGGCTGGAACATCTGTGAGCGGATGTAACCGGACAAATCGGCGGGGCGCGGCTGCGTGTTTAATTTTTCCGCATAAACTTCCCCGGCCACCGCCACGGCGATGGCGTGCGAGACTTCGTGGATGCGGTTGAGGGAGGGATAGACGCGGCCTTCGGCCAGTTCGTTTTCGCGGATGAGCGAGGCGAGCGTGCGCGCGGCCTTGATGAACATGGCGTCGGTCACACGCCGCGCGCCGGTGCAAACCACGCCCAGCCCGACGCCGGGAAAAATGTAGGCGTTGTTGCCCTGGCCGGGAACGTGCGTCTGGCCGTTGAGCGTGACCGACGCAAACGGGCTGCCGCTGGCGAACACCACGCGTCCGTCCGTCCAGCGATATGCTTCCTCGGCGGTGCATTCGGCTTTGGAAGTCGGATTGGATAATGCGAAGATGACGGGCCGTTCGTTGGCAGCGGCCATCACTTTAATTATTTCTTCCGTGAATGTTTTCGGCTGGCCGGACGCGCCGATGAGCATGGTCGGCTTCAAAGATTTTACAGCACCTGACAAATCGGCGCACGGCGCGTGGTCGTGGGCGTAGTGCAGCTTGTGTTCGGAAAGTGCGTCGCGGCCCTTGACGATGAGTCCTTTGGAATCAACAAACCAGCAGTGTTTCCGCGCCTCGGCCAGCGGCAGGCCTTCTTCGACAAGACAGGCGACGATGTTTTCCGCGATCCCGATGCCGGCTTCGCCCGCGCCGAGAAACAGCACGCGCTGGTCGGCCAGCTTCTTGCCGGTGATGCGGAGCGCGGATAAAATGCCGGCGAGCGCCACGGCGCCGGTGCCCTGGATGTCGTCGTTGAAGGTGCAGGCGCGGTTGCGATATTTTTCCAAAAGGCGGAAGGCGTTGCGGTTGCCGAAATCCTCGAACTGGATGAGCACGCCGGGAAAAAGTTTTTCCGCCGCCACCATGAATTCCTCGATGAGCGCGTCGTAGGCTTCGCCGCGAATGCGTTTTTGCCGCAGGCCGGTGTAGAGCGGATCGGCGAGCAAGGTTTCGTTGTCGGTGCCGACATCAATCGTGATCGGCAAACATTGCGTCGGGTGAATGCCGGCGCAGGCGGTGTAAAGCGAGAGCTTGCCGATGGGAATGCCCATGCCGGACGCGCCGAGATCGCCCAGGCCGAGAATGCGTTCGCCGTCGGTGACCACGATGACCTTCACATCGCGCGTCGGCCAGTTCTGAAGGATGGTTTCCACCTGGCCGGCTTCATTGCTGGAAATATAAAACCCGCGCGACCGGCGGAAGATGTGGCCGAATTCCTGGCACGCCTTGCCGACTGTGGGCGTATAGATAATTGGCATCATCTCCTCGAGATTATCCATCACCACGCGGTAAAACAGCGTCTCGTTGCGGTCCTGCAAACCGACGATCTGAATGTAGCGTTCCAGGTCGCTGGACTTGGTGCGGAAGTTGTCCATCACCCGCCGTGTCTGCTGGTCCATCGTCTGGACGTGCGGCGGCAGCAATCCGCGCAGGCCGAGCGCGTCGCGTTCCGCCTCGGTGAACGCGGTGCCTTTGTTGAAAACGGGATTATGCAGCCAGTCAACACCCTTGACCGGCAGCGCGCGGTTGGTTTTGGAATTTTTTTGCGTTGTCATTTTTTAGTGAAAATAATTGTTAAAGACCGATTAAAACCAATTCTGTAACTTCAGTTGATGCCTGATTGTTACAAAGCCGCCGGTGGCGCGCTGGACGTTATTTGGCAAATACGACCTCTTTATTGCCATCCCCAACCGGCGCTCAACGGGCTTCACTGCGTTTCCGCGTGACGAGTCGGCGCGAACTGTGGCTAAATGGAGCGCGTGAAAATTCTGGGCATCATTCCCGCGCGGTTCGCCTCGACGCGGTTTCCCGGCAAGCCGCTCGCGCTCATCGCGGGCAAGCCGCTCATTCAACACGTCGTGGAGCAATGCCAGAAAGCCAAATCACTTTCTGAAGTGATTGTGGCCACCGATGACACGCGCATCTGGGAAGTGACGCAGAATTTCTGCCGTGTGGAGATGACGCTGCCAAATCATCCGAGCGGTTCGGACCGGATCGCGGAAGTCGCGGAAAGAATTTCCTGCGACGCCGTCGTGAACATTCAAGGTGACGAACCGCTGATTGATCCGAGCGTGATTGATGCGGTCGCGAACGCGCTGGCGCAAAATGAAATGTCCACCGCCGCCACGCCGATCAAAAATTCTTCCGAGCTGGACAACCCGAACGTCGTAAAAGTCGTTGTCAACGCCGCCGGTCGCGCGTTATATTTTTCCCGGCGCACGATTCCGTATTTGCGCGAGGCCGCCAGCCGTCCAGCGAATGAGCAGTTGGCGGCGTTTCCTTTTTTGAAGCACCTGGGCATTTACGGCTACCGGCGCGGGACGCTGCTGCGGCTGGTGAAATTCCCGGTGTCGCCGCTGGAAAACGCCGAGAAGCTGGAGCAGTTGCGCGCATTGGAAAATGGCATCGGCATCGCCGTCGTGAAAGTGGATTACGACTGCATCGGCGTGGATGCGCCGGAAGATGTGGGGCGGGTGGAAGCAATTTTAGCCACAGGTGGACACAGATGAAACACAGATTTTCGGAAGGACAGACATGGTTGATTTTTATTTGTGTTTCATCTGTGCAAATCTGTGGCCAAAAAAATAATTTGAAATGAAATTCATATTCGTAACCGGCGGTGTGGTGAGTTCGCTCGGCAAAGGTTTGACCGCCGCCGCGCTCGGCACGCTGCTCGAAAATCGCGGCCTCAAGGTCGCGCTGCAAAAGTTCGACCCGTATCTCAACGTGGATCCCGGCACGATGTCGCCGTATCAGCACGGCGAGGTTTATGTGCTCGACGACGGCGCGGAGACCGACCTCGACCTCGGCCATTACGAGCGCTTCACCAACGTCAAGCTCACGCGGCTCAACAATCTCACCAGCGGCCAGGTTTATCAGACCGTGCTTAACAACGAGCGCGAAGGAAAATATCTCGGCAAGACGGTGCAGGTCATTCCGCACGTCACGGACGAAATCAAAAACCGCATCCACGTCCTCGCCGAAAAGTCCAAGGCCGATGTCATCATCACGGAAATCGGCGGCACCACCGGCGACATCGAAGGGCTGCCGTTCCTCGAAGCCATCCGCGAGTTCGCGCTGGAAGTCGGCTATAACAACGCCATTTTCATGCACGTCACCTATGTGCCTTACATCAAAGCGGCCGGGGAATTAAAAACCAAGCCCACGCAGCAGTCGGTTGCCAAGCTGCGCGAAATCGGCATCATGCCGCACGTTTTGGTCTGTCGCTGTGAACGTCCGCTCGACAAGGAGCTGCGCCAGAAAATTTCCATGTTTTGCAACGTGCCGCTCGAAGCCGTCATCGAGGAAAAGGATGTGGATCATTCCATTTACGAAGTGCCGCTGATGCTTCAGCGCGAGCGCATGGACGATCTGGTTTGCCGCCTGCTGCATCTCACCACGCCGGCGCCGAACATGACGCACTGGCAAGAGATCATCCGCAAGCTCATTGCGCCGCAGCACCGTGTCCGCATCGGCGTCGTCGGCAAATACATCGAGTTGCAGGACGCCTACAAGTCGGTTTATGAGGCGATCATTCACGGTGGCGTGGCGAACGATTGCGGCGTGGAAATCGTGCAGGTGGACTCGGAGGACATCGAGAAAAACGGCGTGGAAAAAACCCTGCGCGGTCTCGGTGGCATCTTGGTGCCCGGTGGTTTTGGCGAACGCGGTGTGGAAGGAAAAATTCTGGCCGCGCAATACGCCCGCGAAAATAAAATTCCCTACCTCGGCCTGTGCCTGGGAATGCAGATCGCGACGATTGAGTTCGCGCGGAATGTCTTGAAGCTGGCGAAGGCGCACTCGACGGAATTTGATTTGAACACGCTACATCCAGTCATCGCCATGCTGGACGAGCAGCGCAAGGTCACGAAAAAAGGCGGCACAATGCGGCTGGGTGCGCAACCCTGCCAGTTGACGGTCGGTTCGAAGGCCGGCCAGCTTTATGGTTCGTTCGTCATCCATGAACGCCACCGTCACCGCTACGAGTTCAACAACGCCTACCGGGAAAAATTTGAGAAGGCCGGCTTTGTGTTCAGCGGCCTGTCGCCCGACGGCAAGCTGGTGGAGGTGATCGAACTCAAAGACCATCCGTTCTTTCTGGCGAGCCAGTTCCACCCGGAATTTTTGAGCAAGCCGCACCAGCCGCATCCGCTGTTCAAGGGTTTCATCGCCGCCGCGCACCAGCGCATCCACCACAAGCCGCTGTGAGTTTTTTTGCGACCATCCACGAGGAAGCGGCACGCAGGAAGCTGCGGTTCCTCGTGATTGGCGGGCTGGCAGTCAACCACTATGGCTATTCGCGTGACACAAGTGATTTGGATTTCTTCATCAGCCAGAGTGACCGTGCCGACTGGATGAAGCTGTTGCACGATTTCGGATATGCCAGCCACAACGACGGCGGTAATTTCATCCAATACAATCCCCCGGCGCAAAATGCGTGGCCGGTGGATTTGATGATCGTCCAGGAACAAACCTTTTCGCCGATTTTGACTGCCAGCCGGGACGCTGATTTGTTCGGGGTCAAAACGCGCGTGCCGTCATTGGAACATTTGATTGCCCTGAAACTTCACGCCTTAAAATTCACCCGGATGAGCCGCTTCTTGAAAGATTTTCTGGATGTGGAATACTTGATTCGCCTCAACCGGCTCGACGTCCGATCGAAAAACATCCGCGCGCTGTTTGACAAATACGGCACGCCCGACCTTTATGACAAAATATCCCGATCACTCGCCAGCGACTGATGCGCTGCGGGATGCGCCGCCGGCTGACGCATTAGAATTTCCCGTGGCGTCTGGGTTTGACTCTCGCCCGCCACAAATTGAATTGCAGGTCATGCTCCGGCGCATCGAGGAAAATATGCCGTGGCGCAACCGCCGGCCGGGAGAAGCCGAACACCGGCTGGCGGAAAAAATCCCCGTCGAGTTCGTGCTGTGATTTCGCGTGACCTACGCCGAAGCCATTCAGTTTCTCCACGGCCTGCAAATGTTCGGCACGCATTTCGGGCTGGAAAACACGTTCAAGCTTGCCGCGCTCGCGGGCAATCCGCAGGAAAAACTCCGTTTCATCCACGTCGCCGGCACCAACGGCAAGGGTTCGACCTGCGCGATGCTCGAAAGCATTTACCGCGCGGCCGGATTGCGCGTAGGGCTGTTTTCCTCGCCGCACTTGGTTTCATTCCGTGAGCGCATCCAGGTCAACCGTCAGTTGATTCCCGAAAGCGAGGTGGTCCGGCTGGTCGGAGAATTGCGCGCCGCCAACAAGGAAAACGAAGCAACACTGTTTGAATTCGCCATCGTGATGGCGCTGATATTTTTCGCGGAACAAAAGTGCGACCTGGTGATTTGGGAAACCGGCCTCGGCGGACGGCTCGACGCGACGAACATTGTCACGCCACTCGCCAGCGTTATAACCAACATCGCGTTCGATCATCAGCAATGGCTCGGCGACACGCTGGAAAAAATCTCCGCCGAAAAAGCCGGCATCATCAAGCCGGGTGTTCCGGTCATCACCGCAGTGGACGAACCGGAAGCGCTCGCGGTCATCGAAAAAGTGGCGGGCGGGAGAAAATCACAACTGACGAAAGTCGGCAAACCTTCAGCTTCCAACCTTCAAGTTGCAACCCCGCTCATCGGCGACCACCAAAAAATGAATGCCGCGCTCGCGCTCGCCACGGTAGGGGTTTTGCGCGGGCAAGTTCCGGTCGCCGGGGAAAAAATCCGCGAGGGTCTGGCGACCGTGAGCTGGCCTGGGCGGCTGCAGTTGATTCAAGAACCCGGCGGCCGGAAAATTCTGCTCGACGGTGCGCACAACCTGGCTGGCGCGGAAACGCTGCGGATCTCGTTGGGAAAAGATTTCGGTGGAGTCCGGCCGGTTTTAATTTTTGGCGCGCTGGCGGACAAGAACTGGCCCGACATCTGCCGGCTGCTGACACCGCTGGCGGGAAAAATTTTCACGGTGCCGGTGGCCAGCGAACGCGCGGCGGCGGCAAACGGGCTGGCAGATTGTTTTCATGCCGCGAATCCGGCGCTGGAAGTCGTGGCCCTGGAAAATCTGGCGGCGGCGCTGAATGCCTGTGGCAGCGAGCCGTTCGTCGTCATCACCGGGTCGCTGTATCTCGTCGGCGAGGCGCTGGAGCAGTTGGGGCAGTTTCCGGAAACGGGCGGTGAACGCGGCTTGAACGAGTGGCGGGCGGCCAAAAAATTGTGATAAGACTCTGGCAAGTAAAGTCGAAGTGAGGCTTATACCTTTGCCTGCGCCCATCCGCCGCGTTGACGCTGGGCGGCATAGTAACTAGATTAAACCGCATTATGGCTTACGCTGATACCCTGCCAAAGCAACGCGGCTTTGGCGAAACGACCCGTCCCGACGTCTGGTGGCTCCAGCCGCTGGTGGTCTTCCTCGGTTTTTCCGCCTTCATTATTTATTCGACGTGGGCCGCCTTCCAGGGCGTCGGCGACATCCACAATCATGCCTGCAGCTACTGGTTTGGCGGCAACGGCGCGAATTATCTCTCACCGTTTTACTCGCCGGAAATCTGGGGAACGTCGGGCCACGCCATTTTCGGTGCCGTGCTGCCGGCGTGGTGGCCCGGTTGGGCACCGTTTTCGCCGGCGTTTTTGATATTGTGGGCGCCGGCTGGTTTCCGGTTCACCTGTTATTATTACCGCGGAGCTTACTACAAATCCTTCTGGGCCGACCCTATTAACTGCGCCGTGGGTGAGCCGCGCAAAAGTTATCTTGGCGAACGCTATTTTCCGCTGATCATTCAGAACATTCACCGCTATATGTTTTATCTGGCGGCATTGTTCATTGTGATTCTTTCTTACGACGCCTGGCTGGCGATGTGGTTCACCGATGCGACCGGCAAGGAACATTTCGGCATCGGCGTGGGCACGATTGTGATGATCTTGAACGCCGTGTTCCTCGGACTTTACACCTTTGGCTGTCACTCGCTGCGCCATCTCATCGGAGGCTTTCTTGATTCCAAGTCCAAGGCTCCAACCTGCGGCAAGGCCTACAACTGCGTCAGTTGCCTCAACCGGAAACACATGATGTGGGCGTGGATCAGTCTGTTCTGGGTCGGCTTCACGGATGTTTACATCCGGCTCTGCGCGACGGGACACATCAACGACTTCGTTTTCTTCAAATTCTAATCTCCGAAACTATTCTTTATTGTGGCTACCAATTTCGAAACTCACGAATACGACGTGCTGGTCATCGGCGCGGGCGGCGCGGGCTTGCGC
>CAZIFP010000098.1:0-9530 GCA_964538105.1 uncultured Bifidobacteriaceae bacterium | reverse complement strand
CACGCCGCTGTTCACCGCCAGGGCCAAGCTGGCCGTGCTGCGCGAGCCGTTCATCCAGCCGCGCCGCGACGGCGTGGAAGAAAGCATCGCGCAATTTGTCGTCCGCCGCTTCAACCAGGAATTTCTCGACCACGCGATTGACGCGCTCGTCGCGGGCATTTACGCCGGTGATCCACACAAGCTTTCGCTGCCGCATGCGTTTCCGAAATTGAAGGCGCTGGAGGACAATTACGGCTCGATGATCAAAGGCCAGATTTTCGGCGCGCGCGACCGGAAAAAGTCCGGCGAAGTCGCCAAGGACCGCGCGGCGAAATTTTCGTTCGACGAAGGTTTGCAAGTGTTGCCAGACAAGCTGGGCGCGCAGCTTGGTGATTCGCTGAAATTGAATTCGCCGGTGACCAAGTTAACGCGAACCACCAATGGCTGGCGCGTGACAACGGCGCAGGGCGAAACGGAATTTGGCGCAGTGATTTATTGCGGCACGGCACACCGGCTGGCCGAGTTGAAAGTCGAAGCGTCCGCGCCGCTAAATTTTTCACCGTTTTTTGAAATTAATTATCCGCCGGTGGCGGCGGTGGTGCTGGGTTTTCGCCGCGAAGATGTGGCGCATTCGTGTCAAGGCTTCGGAATGTTGATTCCGAAAATCGAAGGCTTCAAAATTCTCGGCACGATTTTTTCCTCGGCGTTGTTTCCCAACCGCGCACCGGCGGGGCATTTGAATTTGACGAGCTACATCGGCGGCGCGCGTTATCCCGAACTCGCCAGTTTGCCGCCGGAAAAACTGGTGGAAGCCGTGCTGGACGATTTGCGAACACTACTGGGTGTGACCGGCAAACCGACATTTGTCCACACGGCGTTTTGGCCGAAGGCGATTCCGCAATACAACGTTGGCTACGGAAAATATCGCGAGTTGCTGAATGACATCGAATCCAAAGCTCCGAATCTGTTTTTCGCCGGACATTACCGCGACGGTGTTTCGCTGGGCGATTCGATGGTATCCGGCGTGAACATTGCCGAGCGCGTCGGCGGTGTGTTGAAAATTTAGGCCGCCAGATTCAGCGCCAAAAATTCCTCGGTGAGCTGGTCCAGGTTTTCGGCGGCGGGGCTGTTAGGCTGGATGGCGAGGGCGAGCAACCGTCCATCCGGGCGCAAAACTAGGCGCAACTGTCCATGCTCAAACGTCCAGGTCAGCCAGCGCGGAGCCAGCCCGTGGGCAGAATACGAGGACAGCGAATCCCCGAGATTTTGCAGAGCCTGATCAAGGCGCTCGCGTGAACAGGAGTCGTGGAAACGCTGGCTGACGCAGGTGCCGTCCGGCTGGCGCACGCCGCAGCCGAGAATGCCCGGCACGACGGCGCAACTGGCGAACCATTGTTCGATCGAATTGTTCATGGTGTCCGGTCAGGCGCTTTCAGTTCCCGTGGCCACCTGCACGAATACCATGCGGTCGGATTTCATCTGCGCCACGGCGCGGCCGGCCTGAAGCTGGATTTCAAGCCGGTCGAATTTCCCCAGCGACAGTAATTGTCCGACACGTCTGGCCTGCTGGGTGATTTCCACCATCAGCGCCACACGGGTTTTCACGTCAGCACATTGCCACTGGTAGAGCGGTGCGCCCTGGCCGGAACAAATCAGCATTTCCGCCACGCGCGGGGGAAAAATCGCCGGTCCCGCCGGAGTTTCCACAACGGGTGCGGAACCGGGTTCTGCGGTCGGTTCGACGGCGGGCGGCGGTTCCGGAGTGCGTTCATCATGAACGCGCGCGGCCTCCATCAGCAAAAATTCCCACTGGCCTTCGATGGTGCGTTCGCCTGGCGCCTCGAAATGCTGCAATTCAAACGAGCCGCCGGGCAGCGCCAGTAATTTTTGAAAAGCCGCCTCGCCGGTCATCTCGCCTACGACGGCATGGATGATCCGGCCGTCTTCAATGTAAATCCGCCCGGTCAAAGTCCGATCCGCGACTTCGAGGATGGACGAATTGCGGCCGAGACATTCCATCTGGATGACATCCTGCAGGCCGACCCGGCGCAACATGCCTTGAAAACCGGCCTGTTGTTTCCAAGTGACCAGTTCGTCGAGCATCGTGAAAACAGATTTCAGGCCTTCCGCCGAGCGCGGCTTCTCAATGAACAGCTCGGCTCCGTTGGCCAGACAGGCGGAACGCCGTTGCTCGGTCGCGTGACCGGTGATGACCGCCTTTTTGAGATCAGGATAACGGCGGGCGAGGATGCGGAGCAACTGTTCGCCGTCGAGCACCGGCATGTTCACGTCCACCACGACGAGATCGAAGGACCGGGTTTTGAGGATTTCGAGCGCCTGGTCGGCGGAAGTGGCGCATTCAATCTGCCAAGTGTTTTTGCTCCAGGCGGCAAACAGGGCGCGGATCGTGTCGAGAAAATTAGTCTCGTCGTCCACGAACAAAATATGCTGCTGTTTCGCCGGCGTCGTCACGGTTCCCTTCGGGCTGCGCGGCGAGATTGCCGCATCGAACCTGCCGGAGATTGCCACCGATCCAGACGGAAAACAAGTCAAGCCGCCGATTTGCCAACGACCAGTTGCTGGATTTTCTCGAACATGAGCGTGTCCGAATCTTCACCGAGGTCGGCCAGGGTTTCCTGGGCCGGATTGAATATTTCATGGATCGCAGCCAGCAATTTGTCCGGCGTGCAATGGTATTTGACAAGGTATTTGTCGGCGCGGCCGGAAATCTGTCGGTATCCTTCATCCACATCGGGGTTGGATGACAAAATGACCAGCGGAACCTCATGCAGGCGGGGTTCGTTGCAGACGTATTTCAAAACCTCTTCACCACTGAACTTGGGCATCATCAAGTCAAGCACCACCAGGTCAGGCGCCAGCGTGTGAAGACATTTCAATGCTTCCAAGCCGTCTTCCGCGTAAAGGACGTGGAAGCCCTCCTGCTCCATGCGCTTCTTATAGATGTGCCGCACTACCGGGTCGTCTTCACAATAAAGGATGGTTTTGACCGTTGCCATAAACTTGTTTCATTGTTTTATGTATTGCATTTAATACATGCCAATAAAATAGCACTGGTTGTGCCAAAGCGACATACGATGATATGCAAATCGGGAAAAGGTCGACTGCCGGATTTTTTAATATAAATGAGGCACTGTTTTCCAGTTTTGTGACAGTGAATGGACAGGTTTGTCACTCATTGTCTACACATTGGAAATCAACTTTTGTTGCCGGTGAAAAATGTCCGGCGATAAACCAAGAATGCAGCGGCGAGTTTCAAGTCAATGCCATCAGCGCCCGTTCGACCGCCTGCCGCACAAAAGCATCAGCATCGTGAACAGCATTGGCGAGGACGGAGGTTGCGCGTTTTTCGTGCAGACGGCTGAAGGCTTCCGCCGCCGCCAGGCGCAGGTCGCGATCACGGTCGCCCAGGAGATCCGCAAGAATATCAAATGCCGCCACCGGCAGGGTCGCGGGGATTTCCGCCGGCGGAACGGGTTCGGTTGCCGACATCGTAACCGGGGCCGGCACCGGGGCCGGGAAGGTTTCCACTCCGGCACTGGTGCCATCCGCCGGAATCTGTTCAAGCAGGCGCGCGGCGCTGTGGCTGATCCAATATTCCCGGTTTTTCCGGGCGGCCTGGATTTGCGGCAGGGTGCTGCGCGCCGCTTCCGTTTTTTCCCAATGCGGATCAATCTCGGCGAGCGAGTTGTGCGCGGCGTTGCGCACAAAACTTTCCACATCCAAAAGCGCCAGCACCAGCGGGCGGATGGCCCGTGTGTCGCCAACCCTGCCCAAAGCCACCGCCGCGCTTTCGCGCACGTCATGATCGCGATCCTGCAAAGCCCGGGCCAGCCCATCAATCGCCGTCGCGTCGCCGATCCGGCCAAGCGCCTTGATGACCTCGCGGCGGACTTCCCAGGAAACGTCCCGCAACATCCCCACCAGCGCCGGCACGGCACGGTCGCCGCCGCAACTGACCGCCGCCGACACCGCCGCCGCCCGGATGTTGGAAGCCTTGTCCTTCAGCAGACGTTGCACCACTTCATAATTGGACGAATCTGCCGACCCTTCCAGAAATTCAAGCGCGGCAAGCCGCAAAAGGACATTGGGTTTTTTAAGCGCCTCCAGCATCAGCTTGGGAACGCGCGGGTCTTCAATCTCACCCAGCGCCTTGGCGGCGGACAACTGTTTTTCCGGCGGGCCGTTTCGCATCATCTCGGCCAGCACTTCCACCCCGTCCGAACCAAGTTCAGCCACCTTGTTCAGATTGCCGGTTGCCACGATGTGCCAGGTCCGCTCCTTGTCCGTTTCCGGCTGCCAGCCGAGCCGCTCCAGACTGCGGGAGGCGCGCGACCGCACGGTGGCATCGGCATCACGCAGCAAAGGGATCAGCGGAGTGATCGCGTCCGGATTCTGCAACTGTCCCAGCGCCTCGGCGGCCGTGGCCCGGCCCAGCGGAGTTGGATCGGCCAGCATCTTGATCAGTGGGCCGACCACCTGCTTGTCCTGAAACTGACCCAGCGCCAGCGCCGCTGCGCTGCGGATCTCCTTCGTCGCATCCTTCAAGGCGAACAGCAGCGGCCCGACCGAATCCGCGTTCTTGGCGGCCGCCAATTCGGCGATGGTCGCCAGCCGCGTGTTCAGGTTGCTGGACCGGAGCTGCTGATATTTCCACCACAACATCATAAATCAATTAAATCCAAAGCTGATTTCAAGCCAACCACCGGCTGAATCCACCGCCGCTGCTGGCAAAAAGGAATCGCTTTGTTTCCGGAACAATTCCACGCCATCAAGATGAAGGCGAACGAAAAATAGGAAAAGTAAAATGTGCGGTAAAATTTCCGGCAAATTGTAATGGCTCGCCGCTCGTCTTTGGTTTAGAAATGCCGGATGCACGAGCTGATGCCCTTCTTGATTGTGGCGGTGTTTGTCATTGCAGTGATTGGTGTCATTTACAACTCAATCCAGTTGCAGAAACGGCAGGAAGGGTTGATTGACCTGTCGCGCCGGCTCAATCTGAGTTTCAGCGCCGTGGAAAATTACGGCATCCCCGACCGTTACGAATTTCTCAAGCAGCTCGCGCAAGGCTCGAACCGCTACGCCACGAATGTTTTGTCGGGAACCTTTCAGCAATATGACGTGCTCGCCTTCGATTACCACTACGAAACCCAGACCCACGACAAAAACGGCACGCACACGGAACCCCACTGGTTTTCCTTTTTCATCCTCACGCTGCCGGCGTTTTTTCCCGACCTGACCATCCGGCGCGAAAACTTTTTCACGAAGGTCGCCGAGGTTTTCGGCTATGGCGACATCAAGTTTGAGTCCGCCGAATTCTCGAAAACCTTCTGCGTGCGCTCGCCGGACAAGAAGTTCGCCTACGACGTTTGCAATGCGAAGATGATCGAATATCTCCTCACCAACCGCGACTTGAGCATCGAAATCGAAAACAACGTCCTCGCGCTGGCGTTCACCACCCGCCTGTCGCCGGAACAGATCGAAACCAACCTGCAACGGCTCGTGGAAATCCGCGCGCGTCTGCCGGAATACCTTTTCAACACATGAATCCATTCCCGTTTGTCCCGCTCGTTGTCATCGCCGTCGTCATTTTGCTGCCGGTCGTTTTTGTGGTCGCGCAATACAACGCGCTCGTCGCGCTGAAAAATTACATCCGCGAATCCTGGAGCAACGTGGACACCGAATTGAAGCGCCGCTACGACCTGATTCCCAACCTCGTCGCCGCGGTCAAGGGCTACGCCGCGCACGAACGCGAGACGCTGGAGCGTGTGACCGAGTTGCGCAACCGCTGCGTCGCCAACAACGGCTCGCCATCCGAACAGGCTGTGGACGAGAAGCAGCTCGTGGATTCGCTCAAGCAACTACTGGCAGTCGTGGAAAATTATCCGCAGCTCAAGGCCGACCAGAATTTCCTCTCCTTGCAAAGGGAACTGGTGAACACCGAGGACCGCATCCAGGCTGCGCGCCGGTTTTACAACGGCAACGTCCGCGACTACCGGAACAAGTGCGAAACTTTTCCGAGCAATCTCGTGGCGAAAATGTTCGGGTTCAAATCAGAGGGGGATTTTTTCAGCGTGCCACCGTCGGTGCAGGAAGTGCCGAATGTGGATTTCGCGGCTTCGTGACGATAGTTTTACCGGATTGCATTCAGTGCGAGCAGCAGCCGGGCGCGGACGCATTCAAAACCGGACTGACGTAAGGAATGCCCAGCGCCAGGCCGCGCAAAATCAACAGCCCGGCCAGCAGGCAGACGCCAAACGGAATCGAGCGGCGCAGTTTGAGACGGAGCGCCAGCGGAAACAATTTTCCTGAAAGACTGATGCCGAGCATCGCCGGCATGGTGCCGAGACCAAACCACGCCATGAAAAATATCGCGTCGCGCAACGTGCCGCGCGCCACGGCTCCGGCCATCGCCACATAAACCAGGCCGCACGGCAGCAGCCCGTTCAATCCTCCCAGCAAGACAAGCGAGCGGAGACTGCGCCGTTGCAACTGCGAGGACATCGCCGCTTTCAATGCGGCAACGAGCCGAACGACCGGTGCCGACAATGAAACTTTTTTGGAAATCAGAAAGCCGAGCAGAATTGCCACGCCGAGACCAATGGACAACGAGCGTTGCAGGCCGGCCAGAAAAATGGATTTGCCGACGAGGCCTGCAACGCCGCCAAGCAGACAGTAAGCCGCCACGCGGCCAAGCTGATAAATGATCCGACCGGCGACAAACCGGGCCGGGCCGCCGGGCGGCACCGGCAGCGCGAGCATCAGCGGCCCGCACATGGCGGCGCAGTGCAGGCTGCCGAGCAGGCCGAGCGCGAAGGCGACTCCAAAATCCATTTTATTTTCCGGTGAAGGTTATTTTTTGTTCGAGGAAATAATTTTCCCCGCCGGCCACCCATTTGACGCGGACGCTCCAAAGACCGCCGGTTAGCTTGGAAACGTCGAGCGCCTGCGTGCCGCCGGCTTTTGGCTCCAGTCGGAATTCCCGGTCCAACGCGGGCTCTGACGGACGGTAGAGTTGAATCGTGCCGGACAATTGCTGCGCAAGGTGCGCCGCCGGCAAAGTGATGACGACGACTCCGGTGCCAGCCTCATAGGCGATGGCCGCGCCGGATTTTTGCGTGCGATCCACGCTGTCAATCTGATCCTGGTATTTCAACTCCTGCTCGTAGTAGTTGTCGTTGACCAGATGCTCGCGGTGCGTCGCGGCGATAACGACGACGCTGGCCATACCGGCGAAGAACAGGCCGAACGTTACAAAAATTCCCAGCGGCCACAGGTTGCGGTTGGTTTTCATAAATTAGTTTCGCGGGCCGATGAAGGCCGTCTTGAGGTTTTGTATTCTTTTTCCGCCGGCATAAACACCAACAACCACCGGCGTGGTGCCGGACATCATGGCGGCGGGATCAAGTTCGACGAGCAGGGAGTTTTCCAAAAGTTTTTGCGGCGGGACGACGAGTGTTCCGCCCATTATCTGCAACGACCCGGCGGGCGATTCCAGTCGCAGTTCCACCGGCAGTTCGCGCGAGGTCTTGTTCACTATGCGCACCGTGTAAAGGTTGCTGAAATGGCCGTCGGGCATCTGCTGGAACAGCGAGCCGGGCGCACGCAGCAGCGTGGCCTCGGCGTCGGCGCGGGTGAAAATCATCACGGCCAGCAGCGACACCAGCGCGGCCAGCACCACGCAATAACCGGCGAGCCGCGGCGTGACGCGCAGGCGTTCGCCGCGTTCGATGCCGTTGAGCGAAGCGTAGCGGATGAGGCCGCGCGGACTGCCGATCTTCGTCATCACGGCGTCGCAGGCGTCCATGCAGGCGGTGCAATGGACACATTCCAACTGCGTGCCGTCGCGGATGTCAATGCCGGTCGGGCAGACGGCGACGCATTGGTTGCAGGCCACGCAATCGCCAAGGCCGGCGATGACGCGTTCGTGCGATTTTTGCTGGAGCAGGCCGCGCTTTTCGCCGCGCTTGTGATCGTAGGCGACGACGATGGAATTTTCGTCGAGCAACACGGATTGCAAACGGCCGTAGGGGCATATGAAGGTGCAGGCCTGCTCGCGGAACCGCGCGAAGATGCCGTAAAATAAAAGCGAGAACGCGACCATGAATGACAAGCCGGTGAGGTGCTGCGCCGGCGGGTCGGTGACAATTTGATAAAGCGCCTGCCAGCCGATGATGTAGCTCAACAGCACGTTGCCGACGAGAAATGAGAGCGCGTAAAAAACCGTGTGTTTGAAAAACTTCTTCAGGATTTTTCCGGTAGTCCACGGCGCGGCGTTCAAGGCGCGCTGCCGGGGCGCGTCGCCTTCGATGGCATATTCGATTTTGCGAAAGACCATTTCCATCATCACGGTTTGCGGGCACGCCCAGCCGCACCACACGCGGCCTAACGCGGCGGTGAAGATGACGATGCTCGTGACGGCGACGAGCGCGGCGATCGCGAAGAGGATCATGTCCTGCGGCCAGAAAATCTGGCCGAGCACGACGAACTTGCGCTCACCGATATTCAGCAATAGCAGCGGATTGCCATGGATGGTGACGATCGGCCCGATGAACATGATCGCCAGCAGCAGCCAACTGAACCAGGTGCGCCAGCGGTAAAACTGGCCGCTGACCTTGCGCGGGTAAATCCACTTGCGACGGCCATCGCGCTCGGCGGTGGCGATGTGGTCGCGGAAATCCGACCAGTCCACATCCTTGACGGAGGATTCTGGCTTCTCTTTTGGTGGTGGAGTGATCAATGGAAATTATTCTCGGCTCGTATTTGGCGACGCGCCTGGATTTTAATGTTATTCAAACGCGCTCGGCCCGGCGGGCTTGGCCGGTGCCTGATTTTCGGGAAGTTTCCCCGGCGTGGCGAGTTTTGCGCCGCGCAGCGTGTAAATGTAGCTGGCCACCGCCTGGATTTGATCCGGCTTCAAAACTGTTTTCCAGGTGATCATGCCCTTGGCCGGCACGCCGTTCCAGATGACTTCCACCGTGTCGCAATAATTGCTGCCGTGAATCCAGTAGTCATCCGTGAGGTTCGGGCCGACGAGGCCGCCGCCATCCGCGCGATGGCAGGGCGCGCAAAGCTTGGCGTAAGTCTGGCGGCCGTTTTCCAGCACGGCGGCGTCGGTTGACGGCTGGAGCGGCGCGATGGAAGATTCAAACTGGCCCATCGCCGCATTTTTGACCTGTTCGCCCGCCTTCATTTCCTTGGCGTATTCGGCGGCCGACAAATCGCCGGCGCGGGCGACGTGATAATAGACGAGATAGCCCGCCGCGAAGATGATGGTGATGTAAAACAGCCACACCCACCAGCGCGGCAGGTTGTTGTCGAGTTCCTGGATGCCGTCGTAATTGTGGTCGAGCAGCAAGGGTTCCTTGGGATCGTTGCTCATAATTTTTCGGATTGAGTTTTTTTTGGTTGAATTTTTCTCGCCGCCGTCAAGCGGCAGCGCACCCATCTTGTCCAGGTCTTTTTTCTTCAGCGCCAGGGCCCAGATGATCACGCCGATGAAAAAACCGAAGAACAGGAAGAACGAAAACAGC
>CAZIFP010000097.1:0-9873 GCA_964538105.1 uncultured Bifidobacteriaceae bacterium | reverse complement strand
TGAGCGCGCCGGGATGCTGGCCGGTTTCCAAAACCATTTTTGCGCCGCCCAAAACCGTCTGCGCCGCTAGTTTCGTCGCAATGTCGCGCGGCAGGCCGGACGCCACGCCGCCGTCGCTCAACGCATCAATGAACATATAAACATACGCCGGGCCGCTGCCGCTCAAACCGGTCACGGCGTCGAGCAGACTTTCCTTCACTTGAAACGCGACGCCGACGGCGGACAAGAGTTTTTTCGCCCGCTCGCCGTCCGCCGCCGTTGCGGATTTGCCGAGCGCGAACGCGCTGGCGGATTCGCCGACCAGCGCTGGTGTGTTGGGCATGACGCGGATGACCCGCGCACCGGCGGGCAACGCGGCTTCGAGTTTTGCGAGCATCACGCCGGCGGCGATGGAGATGAGCAGATGTTGTTTTGTGAAACCGCTACGCAGTTCAGCCAGCACGCCGGCGACCTGGTCCGGCTTCACGGCGAGAACCACGATGTTCGCAAATTTCAGAACCTCGGCGTTGGACGCCGCCGCTTTCGCGCCGGTTTCCTTGGTAAAATTTTTCAGCGCGAGTTCCGACAAATCGCCGGCGATGATTTCCCTGGGAAAGACAATTTCCGCGCGGACGAAACCTTTTGCGAGCGCGGTGGCCATTTTGCCGGCGCCGAGAAAACCAATGGTGGATGAGGTTGCCATGAAAGTTTTGTATCAGGCAACCTCGCCGGGCGAAAGGCAAAACGCTCATTCAAATCATGGCTTGTGTTTGCGATAACGGCATTTAATCTTCTCACCTACAGAAAGCACGGACTGATTTTTCCGGAGATGTCGAACCGCCGCACATGGGATACGTTTGAGGAAATGCGCCAGGCCGCCATTGAGGGCGACGCGCAGGCGCAATGCTATCTCGGCGTCGCGTTTCAAAACGGCCAGGGCATCGCGCCGGATTACAACGAGGCGGTGAAATGGTTCAAACGCGCGGCGGAACAAAATGATCCCGTGGCGCAATGCTATCTCGGCGTCTGCTACATGACCGGCGCGGGCGTGCCGCAGGAATATACCGAGGCGGCGCGCTGGTTGCGCGAGGCGGCGGAACAGGGCGATCCGGCGGCGCAGTTCAACCTCGGACTGCTTTACGAGACCGGCCAGGGCCTGTCGCAAAATTATGCCGAGGCGATCAAATGGTATCGCGAGGCGGCGGAACGTGGCTATCCGGCGGCGCAGTTCAACCTCGGCGTTTTTTACGAGACCGGCCAGGTCGTCCAGCAGGATTACCGGCTGGCGGTCAAATGGTATCTCGCGGCGGCGGAACAGGAGCTGGCGCCCGCCCAGTGCAATCTCGGCCTGTGCTACCAGACCGGCCGCGGTGTCGAGCAAAATGCGGTGGAAGCCGTGAAGTGGTTCATCCGCGCCGCGCGCCAGGGCGACAAAACCGCGCAGCACAATCTGGGTTTGCACTACGCGCAGATGGAGGCGGCGGAAAAAGTGGCCATCGAAAAGGCGAAAAACACGCCGCACTGAAATCAGCACGCCAGTTCCTTCAGCTTCGAAGCCGCTTTACCGCTGTGAATCGTCTCGCCCGCCAGATCCCAGCCTTCCGCGAGTGATTTCACTTCCCCGGCGACAAACAACGCGGCGGCGGCGTTGAGCAAAACCGCGTCGCGCTTCGGGCCGCGCTCGTCGCCGCGCAAAATCCGGCGGATGATTTCCGCGTTCACCATTTTGTCGCCACCGCGCAAATCGGCCAGTGTCGCCGGCAGCAACGGAAAATTTTCCGGCGAAGTGGTGGAGACGGTGAAACCACGCTCTTGATAAAATTCCGCGATCATGTTTTCGCCGAGCGTGGAAAGCTCGTCTAGAAATATTGCGGATTGCGGATTGCGGATTGCGGATTCTTCGCCATTTGAAATTTGAAATTCGGAATTTGAAATTCTTCCGCACACGACCATGCCGCGCCGGACGCCGAGCGATTGCAGCGCGCGCACCATCGGCTCGCACAGTTCCGGGCGCGGCACGCCGACGAGCATCGCCGACGGGCGCGCGGGATTTAGAAGCGGACCAAGGAAATTGAAAATCGTCCGCTGGCCGCGCTCGGCGCAGAGTTTTCTTGCCGGTGCGATGTTTTTGAACGCCGGATGAAAATTCGGCGCAAAGAAAAAGGCGAAGCCGTGCTCGCGCAGCGCGTGCGCCGCGTCCGCAGGCGACAAGTCAACCCGGATGCCGAGCGCTTCAATTACGTCCGCACTGCCGACCGAGGAGGTCACGGCGCGGTTGCCGTGTTTGGCCACGATCACGCCGGCGGCGGCGCAAAGGATGGCGACGGTAGTCGAGATGTTAAACGTGCTCAAACGGTCGCCGCCGGTGCCGACGACATCGAGGATTTCGCGCGAACGGGTTTCGGGATCGAGCGGCGGCGCGATGGATTTGTCGCGCAATGCGCGGGCGAACGCGGCGATCTCACCGGGCGTTTCACGTTTTTGCGCGAGCGCGGTCAGGAATCCAGCCTTGAGTTCCGCCGAAAAATTTTCGTCCGCGAGCAGTTCAACGGCTACGCGCACCTGCCCGTCGGCGAGCGGTTGTGCAGCGGCGAGTTGTTGGATGAGTTTTTCGAGCACGCCCCGATTTTAGGGTTAAACGCGGCCGGCTCAAACTGAAAGTGCGTGGACAGGCGCGGAAAATTTCGTAACTTGTGGGTCGCAATCGCGTCTCACTGGGGACAATTCATCGGAATAAAATTTATGGCAGCTACAAAAAGCGGCGGCGGGTGGAAATGGATGGTCATCATTTCGATTGCCGCCGTGGTCGTAATCGGCGGCGTCTGGCATTTCAATCAGGGCAAGAACGATGCGCCGCAGTATCAAACGGCCGTGGTGGAGCGCGGCGAGCTGACGCAGGCGGTGACGGCGACGGGCACGTTGAATCCGGTGGTGAACGTGACGGTCGGCAGCCAGGTTTCAGGCATCATCAACAAGCTCAACGTGGATTACAATTCCATGGTGAAGTCCAACGAAATCATCGCGGAGATTGATCCTGCGACTTACCAGGCGTCCGTGGCGCAAGGCAGGGCCGATCTGGCCAATGCGAAGGCGAACTTGGAATTGCAGCAGGCCGAGGCGGCGCGCAGCGCCCAGTTGTTCACGAACAACTTGATTTCCGGCTCCGATTACGACACTGCCATTGCCAACCTGCACGAGGCCGAAGCCACGGTGCAAATCAAGCAGGCCTCTCTGGACAATTCGCTGGCGAACCTGGGTTATTGCAAAATCCGCTCGCCGGTAGATGGCATTGTGATTTCACGCGCCATTGACCTCGGTCAAACGGTGGCTTCCAGTTTCAACACGCCGACCCTGTTCCAGATCGCGAACGACCTGACGAAAATGCAAATTGACTCCAGCGTGGCCGAGGCCGATGTCGGCGGCATCGTGGAAGGCCAGAGCGTGGATTTCACGGTGGACGCCTATCCGTATCGCAGTTTTCACGGCACGGTGACGCAGGTGCGCAACGCGCCGACGACCGTCAACAACGTCGTCACCTACGACTGCGTCATTGGCGTGACCAATGCGGATTACAAATTGAAACCGGGCATGACGGCGAATGTTTCTGTCATCATCGCACAACGGGAAGATGCGTTGAGCATCCCCAATTCCGCACTGCGGTTCCGTCCGCCGGACGCGACCAATGCGCCGGCGGCCATCGGCACAAATGCCGCGGGCAACGTTGCGAACGGCAACGGACGTCCACCGGGTGGTTTTGGCGGCGGGCGGCCCGGCGGTCCGGGTGCTGGCGGTCGTGGTCTCCGGTCGAGCACGCGGACGGTTTATACGCTTTCCGGTGAAGGCAAGGATGCCAAACTCAATCCGGTTCAAATCAAAGTGGGCATCAGCGACGGCATTTCCACGGAAGTGATTACAGGTTTGAATGAAGGCGACAAGGTTGTCACCGGCACGGTCTGGAGCGGCACCGGCGCTCCGCCTGCCGCCGCAAACCCGTTCGGCGGCGGCGGCTTCCCACGGCGCTGAACTGGTTCATAAAAAATCCGCCGTGCAAACCACCCACGTCATCAAGCTGGACGAAATCCACAAGACGTATCACACCGGCGAAGTGGACGTTCACGCCGTGCGCGGCGTCTCGCTGGAAATTCTGCCGGGCGAATTCGTCGCCATCATGGGCTCGAGCGGCTCCGGCAAATCCACGTTGATGAACATGATCGGCGGGCTCGACCGGCCGACCGGCGGACATTACTGGCTGGACGGCATTGACATTTCCACGCTGGACCGCGACGCGCTGGCGGACATCCGCAACGAAAAAATCGGCTTCGTGTTTCAAGGGTTCAACCTGCTCTCGCGCACGTCGGCGCTGGAAAATGTCGAGATGCCGATGCTTTACCATCGTCACCGCATTCCCGCGCACGAACAGCTTGAGCGCGCCACGCACGCGCTCGCACTCGTGGGTTTAAGCGAGCGCGCGGATCATCACCCGAACCAGCTTTCCGGCGGCCAGCAGCAGCGCGTCGCCATCGCGCGCGCGCTGGTGAACCGGCCTTCGCTGTTGCTGGCCGATGAACCGACGGGCAATCTCGACAGCCAGACGAGCATCGAGATCATGGGCGTGTTCCAGAAATTAAACGACCAGGGCATCACAATCATCATGGTCACGCATGAGCTCGACATCGCGCGTTACACCAAGCGCATGGTGATTTTGCGCGACGGGAAGATCGTGACGGACGAAATGGTGCCGGACCGGCTGAACGCGGAACAGGAGCTGGGCAAATTAAAACAGGCGCAGGCGGCCGTGCAGTTGGCGTGAAGGAAGAATGCAAAATGAAGAATGAAGAAAAAGATCTGCTGCCGCGCACCAAAATGTTCGCGCGCCGGATCATCCATCTTTATGGCAGCCTTTCCAAAACGGACACGGTGGCGCAAGTCCTCGGCAGGCAGGTTCTACGTTCAGGAACTTCTGTTGGCGCCAATTATCGGGAGGCCAACCGCGCGCGTTCAAAAGCTGAATTTATTTCCAAGATGGGCGACTGTTTGAAGGAAGCGGACGAGACCTTGTATTGGCCGGAGCTATTGCTTGATGAAAAAATTGTTCCGGCGAAGAAATTGAGCGCGCTGGTGTCCGAGGCCGGAGAGCTGGTCGCCATTTTCATCACCATCCTCAAGAAAGCGCGAGGTCAAGCATGAGCCGGTTCTTCATTCTTCATTCTTCATTCTTCATTTCCCCAAGATGAGAATTTTCGCCTCACTCCGGATTGCCGCCCGCGCGCTGCGCCGCAACAAAATGCGGTCCCTGCTGACGATGCTCGGCATCATCATCGGCGTCGGCGCGGTGATCGGCTCGGTCAGCCTCACCACCGGGGCCACCAAACAAGTCGAGGCCCAGGTCGCCAGCTTGGGCGAAAGTGTGATCACGGTGTTTTCCGGCAATTTCACCAGCGGCGCAATGCGCGGCGGCTGGGGCAGCGCACCGACGCTCACTGTGGATGACACGAAAGCGATTGCCGGATTAAACAACGTCGTGGGCGTCAGCCCCGAGGTGCGCGACCGCGCGCAGGTGCTGGCCAATGGTCTGAACTGGAACACGCAGGTCATCGGCGAGTCGCCGGATTACCCGCAGATCCGTAACTGGGGCGTCGCCAGCGGCACGATGTTTTCCGACCAGGACGTGCGCAGCCTGGCCAAATCCGCCGTCATCGGCAAAACCGTCGCCGATCAATTATTTCCGAATGAAAATCCGGTCGGCCAGACCATCCGCATCCGCAACCTGCCGTTTCTCATCGTCGGTGAGCTGGCCCCAAAAGGTTTTAATCTGTTCGGCCAGGATCAGGACGACGTGGTCATCGTTCCTTACACGAGTCACATGCACCGCATCACCACGCGCATCTTCGTTAACTCCATCCTCGTCGAGGCCGCCAATGACAAGGTCATCAACCAGGTCCAGTCCGACATCACGGATTTGCTGCTGGCGCGGCACCGCAGCAAGGAGCAGGATTTCACCGTGCGCAACCAGCTCGAGCTGATGCAGACGGTCACGGCCACCTCGCGCGCAATGGGTTTTCTGCTCGCGGGCGTTGCGGCTGTGTCGCTGGTCGTCGGCGGCATCGGCATCATGAACATCATGCTCGTGAGCGTCACCGAGCGGACGCGAGAGATCGGCATCCGCATGGCCGTGGGCGCGCGCGCCGCCGACATCCTGGTGCAGTTTTTGATTGAAGCCGTGACCTTGAGCGCGATTGGCGGTTCCATCGGCATCATCGGCGGCATGGGCTTTTCCTGGTTGATTTCCTACCTGCAACACTGGCCGGTCAACACGCCGTGGACATGGATCGTCATCGCCTTTGTTTCCAGCGCCGTCATAGGCGTCATCTCCGGCTTCTATCCCGCGTGGAAGGCGTCCAAGCTCGACCCGATTGACGCTTTGCGGTATGAATGATTCGCGCGAAGAACGCGAAGTTGGCGAAGGTTCGAAAAACGCGCTGGAATTTTAAGGTTATTTCCTTCGCTCCCCTCGCGTGCTTCGCGCGACATTTTTCAGATGCAAACGGAAATACTATCAACTCACACGCCAGCGCTTTTCAACGCCGCTGTCAAACAGGCGGCGGAACTTTTGCGCGCCGGCGAGGTCGTCGCGCTGCCGACGGAAACGGTTTACGGCCTCGCGGCAAACGCGCTGGATGAAAATGCCGTCGCCAAAATATTCCAGATCAAAGGCCGGCCGGCGCACAATCCCATCATCGTCCACGTTGCGGGCAATGAAATGGTGCAGGTCTGCGTGACAAAATGGCCGGAGCAGGCGGAGAAGTTTTCGAAAGCCTTCTGGCCGGGTCCGCTGACTTTGGTTTTGCCGTGTGCGGAAAAAATTCCCAACAATGTGACGGCGGGCGGTGCGACCGTCGGCATCCGCTGGCCAAGCCATCCGTTCATTCAAGCGGTGATCCGCGAGTGCGGTTTCCCGCTGGCGGCGCCAAGCGCGAATTTGTCCAATCAAATTTCGCCGACAAACGCGGAGCACGTCCGCGCACAGCTTGGCGGAAAAATTCTGCTCATTGTGGACGGCGGGCAGTCGCAGGTCGGCATCGAGTCCACCGTTCTGGATTTGACGGTGTCGCCGCCGCGCGTTTTGCGGCCAGGCATGATTCACGCTGAATCGCTCGCCGCCGTTGCGGGAGAAGGCAGAAGGCAGAAGGCAGAAGGCAGAACCGGAGAAAACCTGCGAAGCCCGGGCCTGCTAAAAAAACACTATTCACCAAAGGCAAAACTGCTCGTCCTGAACTGGCGCGACGACGCGGAGTTGAAATTCAAAATTCAAAATTCAAAATTCAAAACCGGGAATTGCTTCATCGTCGCCCACACCCGGATTCCGGCGGGTGAAAATTTCGCCGATGTCAGCGTGATGCCGCATGACGCGGAGGCGTTCGCGCGGGCGCTTTACGCGGAGCTGCACCGGTGCGACGCGGCGGGCGCGGAATTGATCGTTGTCGAGGCGCCGCCGGAAGCGTCGGAATGGTCGGGAATTGCCGACCGGCTGCGGCGCGCGGCGGCCTGAGATTATTGCGCGGCCTCCCAGCGCTGGCGGTCGGTCAAAAACAGCCGGTCGGGCAAAAATCCTTTCGGCGCGAAGTGGAGCGGAAAGCCGGGGGGAAATTGATTTTTGATCACGGTATCCACGATGAAGTTACCCCAGCTGAAGTCGCGCGTCTGCACCCAGTCGGAAACAAATTTTCCATCCATCGTCAGCGGCGTGAGATACAGCGCCTGTACCGGTTTCAGATAATCGTTGACGGCAAAAAAATCCGACTGCGCGTCGAGCGTGTTCCAGACACACTGGCGGTCGCCATACCACGCAACCGCCCACGGCACGTCGCTCATCATCAGTTCATCCGGCTTCATCCAGTTGGCCGTCTGCTGGATTTCCGGCGGATAATACGGCGGATAAACCACCGGACGGGCTGACGACCAGAGCGTGAACGCCAGCGGCAGACAGCACAGCGCCACGAAACCCGCGACGACGGCGTAACGCAGCAGCAGCAGCGGCAGAATCATCTGGTCCAGCAAGGTGAAGAAAAAGCTCGCGCCGAAAATAAACACCAGCGGCACGAGCAGCACCAGCAGGTTTTCGGAATTGATTTCCGGCGACAGCTCCGAAAGCTGCGTGCGGCCCAGCGATTGCGCGACGATGAAGACGGCCAGGCACATCAGTAGGAAATAGCGCACGCGCCGCGCGCCGGTGCTGCGGAAGCCCAGAAACAGGCCCGTAAAAAACAGCACGCCCGCCCAGGTCGCACCGGATTTCAGCAGATCGCCCGTCAGCAGATCGCGCAGGTTCGCGAAAAGCTTTTGCGCATACGGTGTCACCCACATGGCTTGTGTTAGTTCCGGGTGGATGGAACGTTCCAGTTGAAACCGGGGGAACACAAAGGTTCCTTCGACTACCGCATAGCCCGCCGTGCCGAAGGGCGTGCCGCTGACGGCTTCATTGCGGATGATCCACGGCGTCAGCACCAGCGCGAACGCCGCCAGCGCCGCCAGCACATGCGCCAGATTCTTCCCTCCGCTGAACAACAGCAGGAACAGCAGGACGGGAATGATCGTCCATGCGAAGGCGTAGCGTGTCAACGCACCAACGCCGACCAAAAGACCCGCGGCCACCGCCAGGCCCAGCAGCCAGCCGGCGCGCGGCTGTGATTCGCGAGCGCTGCGCTCAATTTCGAGCAGCAAAAACGTCAGTCCCAGAAAGATCACCAGCAGCAGCATCGTGGAAAGTCCCGACGAACTGAACTTCCAGAGCTGGTCGCAGCCCAAAACCAAGATGGCCGAGAGCCACGCGACATTGGAATCGAACAGACTTTTGGCGAGATAAAAAGTCAGCACGACGACGACCAGCAACAGCAGCTCATTGAAGAGGGCGATGAAAAAATCCGGCTGGTAGCGCCAAAAACTGCCGTTGTTCGTCCAGAACGCCTTTTTCAGGTTCACCTTGTAATCGAACGGGAGTGCTTTCATCAAACCGGCCAGCAGCAACGGATACACGGGCGGATTCGCAAGGTCCGGATGCGCCGATTTGATCTGCGCGAAATCAGTGACGGCATTCGTCAGCGCGAACGGGGTTGTCGCCTGGTTGTGGTTTTGCACGAGGTAAAGGCTGAACGGCCGCAGGAACAGCGTCGTGTAGCCCTTGCCTTCGGAAATGTTGCGGGCGAGCTGCGCGGCGTCCATCGCCTCCAGCGCGGCAAGATTCCGATACGCGCGGATGTCGTAGAGGAACGCAAGCGCAATCACGCCCAGCACCAGCGCGACGATCCGCAGGTAGCGCGAGCCCGCGCCGACCTCCAGCTTGTGGATCAGCATCTGAATCAGTTCTCCCAGCGGCATAAATTAAAATCCTTCCAGATGATACGCGTGCAGCTTGCGGTGAAACGTCCGCCGGCTCATGCCAATCTTTTTGGCGGCCCGCGTCCGGTTGCCATCGGTTTCCTTCAGCGCACGCATGACCAATTGTTTCTCGGCTTCCTTCACCGTCAAATCATTTCGCTGCAATAATTGGGCTTCCGTCGTCCGGCCGCCGCGCACCGACGGCGGCAGATCGCGCGCGGCAATCTTTTCGCCCCGGCACAAAACCACCGCGTGCTCGATGGCCGTTCGCAGCTCGCGCACATTGCCCGGCCAGGCATAATTCATCAGCAGTTGGAGCGCGTCCGCCGTGAAATCGTTCACCGCTTTCCCGTTTTCCTTCGCGAACTCGCGCAAAAAACCCTGCGCCAGCAGCGGCAGGTCACCCGTCCGCTCCCGCAACGGCGGCAATTCTATTTCAACGACGCGCAGCCGGAAAAACAAATCTTCGCGGAATTTTCCCGCCTTGACCAGTTCTTCCAGATTTTTATTCGTCGCCGC
>CAZIFP010000096.1:0-9988 GCA_964538105.1 uncultured Bifidobacteriaceae bacterium | reverse complement strand
CCCCACGTTTCTTGATGTCCAACGGGTCGCGCGTCGAGGCGTAGGCGGCGAAAAATTTCTTCGCCGCCTTTCTCGCAATGTTGAGCTGCCAAAACTTGGACAGGATGATTGTCCAACTGAACAGCGACAGTCCCAGCAGCACGAGGACCGTGGCTTTGCCTTCTGTCGTCGCGTTTTCGATTGCATAAACCGCCGCATTCGCGGCCAGCATGGGTTGAATGAATGTGGTCATGTTTTTTTCTTAATTGGTTTTGGTTGGTAAAAGCACCGTTATACGCCCGACTTTTTGCGCCAGCGTGATCGGCTTTTTGTTCTTTTGATCGTCGTCTGTGGCGGCAGATTGGTCGTCAGCATTGGCGGCAACGGTTGTTGAGTCGGCGGCCGTTTGCGCCACTTCCTTGGGAGCGCTGGCCACTTCGGGAGCCGAGGCGGGAACGGTGATGCCATTTTCCGTAATGGGATTTTCGGACACGATTTGAATGGGGATGCCGCCGCCGTTATCGCCGGAGTCCTGGGCATGCACCGTCGGGCCGAACAAAAGACCGGGGCCGAAGTTTTGGGCCGAGGCGTCCACCGCATGTTGGGCTACAAACAATCCGGTGACGGTGCGACCGGCATGAAGTGTGACGTTCACACCGATGACGCCTGAACCCGTGGCGACAATGTCGAGACCGGCATTCAAATTAATCAGATTATTCTGCGTGCCGACACCATTGAAGGCGATTTGAAGGATGCCGCCGGAACTCGCGTTGATGCTGCCGTTGGGGGCGTTCACGGTGATGTCGCCGAGCGCCGCGTCGGAACCAACCACCGTCGTCGCCAGAATGCCGCTGCCGGGAATCGTCGCCGGGATGCCGACCAGTTGCTGCGTCACGGGATCCAATTCCTGCGCCAGCAAGGTCACATAACCCGACCCGCCGGCACCGGCATTCACATCGCCGTTCAAGGATTTGACATTGATGTTTCCACCGTCGTAGGCGGCGATGCGCGAGCCGTTTACGTTCACATCGCCGTCAGCGATGACGTTCACATCGCCGCCGCTGGTGGTGAAAATTCCTTTCGGCGCACTCGGATCGCCAAACGCGGTGAATTCTCCGCCGACATCCAGCGAGCCGCCCACATTCATGTTGATTCCGCCAAGCAGACTTTTATTGGCAATGGAAGTGGAAGTCATGGCGAGATTGCCGGAGGTCGTGATGTTGAGATTTGCGCCGTAAGGGGAAATGGCCGCCAGCGCGGAATCTGGCGCGAGCACGTTGATGCCGACGGAAACGCCTAGGTCAATGTTGTTCGCGTTGATGTCAAAGCTGCCCGGCCCGGCCAGATCAAGGCCCTGATTGCCGAGCGTGGCGAGAGGATTCGCGGCGGAAAACGCCTGATAAGTAATGTCGCCACCCACAGCAAGGCTTGAATCCGTGGCCGGATTCAACAACCCGCTGTTTTCCATGTTTTCCTTGGCGGTCTGACCGACATTGATGCTGGTCGTTTCGCTGGGCTGGAGATTTTGCCCGTTGAAACCAAAATCATAAATATTTCCCACAACATTGATTTGGGCGAAGGTCGGGACCGTGAGGCCGAAACTTTCAATGCTGCCGGAAATATCCAGCAGCCCCGGATTCGGATCATTCAGATGCAATGGCGTGGCGGCATGACCGGTGCCAAAAGTTCTGTAGTCCGCCGAACCGCTGTCCGACATGGTAATGCCGTAAAACGGCACCGAACCGGACGCCGCCGGCGCACTCAAGTTGCCGCCATCCCGCGTGATGATGTCCAGTGACCCTTCGCTCGAAGGATCCAGAATGATGGAGTTATCAATCTGGATGCCGCCCGACCCGGCATTGAGGGTGAGGCTTGGCGCATAAATGATGCTCTGATTTCCGCCCGGCCCACGCGTCAGGATTCCGCCGACCGTGCCACCGGCCAGTTCAATGCCGTTGCCGGCCCAAAAATTCGCCGCCGCATCCGGCGCATAATTATACAAAAATGACTGGGCCGAATTGAATGCGCCGTTCGGATTGTTCACTTCCTTGAGAAAAATATTGTTGGCCGCCCAGGCGTTCCAAGAACCCGTGATGAGACTCAACGTCACCGCCAGGTTCGGGCCGCCCGCATATTCAAAACCGCCGATATTGCCATTTGGATTTGATGCCTGGGTAACCGCCGTTTCGAGGGCATTCAGCGTGGCATTATATGCGGTTAGATTGGCACCCGGATTTTGAAGAACGGCAGCCTGTCCGCTCTGAACCTGCACGCCTGCGAGCATCGTGCCGGTGCCTTTGGCCACGGTGTAATTTCCATTGATTTGATTGCCCGCGATGATGGTCACATAGCCCGGCCCGTAGGCTCCGGATGCGCCGGGCCATTTGCCCGTCGGAACCACCGGCGTGCTGTCAATATCATTGCCGGCAATCAACGTGACGTTGCCGCCGTTCGCCGTCGAAATCCCACCCAGAATTGTGTTGGGAAAGGAACCGGCGCTGTTGAAATAATAATCGCTGCTCTGGCTGGAACTGCTGGAGCCGCCATTCGAGGTGCCCGCATCAATGTTGCCGGCCAGCGCCTCCGCAAAAATGCTGCCGCCGCCCGTCGTGAACACCGAACCGGAAGCTATCCCCCGGCTGTGGTTATTTTGGGATGCGAGAAGAATGCTCTGCCCTGCATACAAATTAATCGAGCCGGCGGCCAACTGGATCGAACCGTTCAGCGACAAGCCGCTGCCGCCATTAAGATAAATGTTACCGATGCCGGACTGAACGACGTTGTTGACGAAATCGTATCCGGCTTCGAGCGTCACCGACCAACTATTGGCGTCGAAAATCTTTGAATTGTTGCCAAACGTGATGTCGCCGCCCGCTTCGAGCGTCAACTGGCCGGCGGTCTGGCCCGTGCTGTAACTCAAATTCCAGGTCGTGCCGGTGTTGAGTGAAATGTTGCCGGTGGCCTGCAACAGAATGGTGGAAAAATCGGTGAACGCGGTGTTCACATTGATCGCACCGTTCGCGGTCGAAGTGCCAAGAACAATGTTCACCGGGTCGAGAAAAAATTCCCCGCCGCTCCAGCCCGCCTGCGCGCTGGCGTTCATACTTGAGTTCAATGATGAAATATTCGGTGCGCTCACTTCTATGTTGCCGCCGTTGCCGCCTTGTGAGCCGCCGGTCGTGATGATCCGGCTGCCGTCACTGTCGCTGAATGTGCTGCCGGCTTGCAGCGTCACGTTCCCGCCCGAACTGCCGGTCGTGGAATTGTCCCCGCGCGCGAGGATTTGCGAATCCGCACCGAGGTTGAGCGAATCCGACGCGACGAGTTCGATGACGCCATTTTGATTTTGCACCGAGTCGGCTTGAAGGATTCCGTCTTGATTTACGACCTGCGCCTGTAACGCAATCGTTCCAGCGTCGGCGGTGATCTGGCCGAAATTATTCACCGCGCCGCGCGGCACCTTCATTGTCGCGCTCAAGCCACGGCCGTCGGGACGTTCGCTTACGAGCACGCTTTCGCCCGCGTAAAGCCCCACATCGCCGCCGGGTGCAGCCAGTTCGCCGTGGTTTTCAATCTTCTCGGCGATGAGATACAACGATTTCTCCGGGCCAACGTTGATCTGCCCGTAGTTCACGATGCTGGCGAGCGGCGGCATTTCGGTGAACTGCCACGCCGAACCCGCGCCGAAGTCCGGCGTGATGGGCGCAGTCGTGGCGATGAAACTACCGCCGACGCTGATCATCGAATTCGGCCCGAAATAAAATCCATTCGCGTTGGCCAGGATGACCGTGCCGTTGGCGTTGAGGTTGCCGAAGATTTGCGACGGATTCGCGCCGCCAATTTGATTGAACACCACGGAATTGGCCGACGGCTGGAGAAACGTCGTCGTTTCGCCCGGCCTGATGTTAAAACTGTTCCAATTGAGAACGGCCAACTGGCTGACGGTTACATTGAGTTGTGAACCCAATTGCCGTGAGCTACCGGAACCGGACACGACAGTCATGCCGGTGGGATTGGCAAGCAAGTTCCAATCACGTCCGGCCACCAGGAACGCCGCGAGCCAGAGCGATTTTCGCGTTCCGCAAAGTTGACGCGCCCGAATGGAAAATATTTTTTTGAATTTCATGGCAACATTTTTAGAACTGGCAGCCCACGCTGAAATAGACCTGACATTCTCCGACGGAGGTTGTGACGGAAGTTTGAGTGGGGTTGGAACTGGAACTGGTTTTCTCCAACGCCCAGCCCGCCGTCAGTCGGGCATCGAAGTGTCCGCCCGCCGTCAGGTAAAATCCAATGCCGGTGCCCCACTCGTTCAATTGATGTCCGGTGTCCTGCGGCCGGTCCAAAAGATAAACCTGCCCATAATCCATGAATAACGAAACCCGCAGGTTGACGGGCACGTCTCCTTTCGCGGACGGGAAATAACCGGCGCTGATCGGCGGTGCGCGCAAATCGAACTGCGTGCGCCAGCCGGTGTCGCCGTAGGCTTCGCCTTCCTGGTAGCCGCGCACGCCGGACGTGCCGCCGAGCGCAAACTGTTCGTCGCTGATGAGCGGCTCGCTGGCCCACTGGCCGTTGGCGTTCAGAACCGCCGACCAGTTGCCGGGCAGATTTTCCTGGCGGACCAAACCGGCATTGATGGTCGTGTAATTGCCGCCCGCCTTGGATGAACTGGCGACACTTTGAAAATTGGTTTGCGCGTCGGCGAGCGGCGCGAAGAAAAGATTCTGGTTGTAGTGGAACGAGAACGCGCCCCATTTATCAGGCCGCGAAGCCGTCCAGCCAAGCGAGAGCGGTAGATAATATAAAACCTGACTGCTGTTGGCCGCCAGCCGTTGGACATAGTTGGTCACCAGATTGCGGTTGCCGTATGAGTCAATCGAGTAAAGCCCGAAGGTGGTGATGTTGGTGCTGTAGGTTTGTGTTTCGAAGTATTTATAGTCGAGACCGAACAGCAACGAGGACTGGACGCCCAGAAATTCTTGTATCGGCAGAGTCAGTTTCGTGCCGACGTTGTAATTTTCGGTCGGGTTGCGTTGCTGGGATTGCGAATTGACCTCGGCCAGCGTATTGGAAAAAACGGGCGTGAGCGGGCCGGAAGTGATCGGCGTATCCGAGGTGGAACCGGAACCATAAAATATTATATCTGGATTTCCAGAAGCCGTTGGCAGATTGAATTTGTGGGTCGCTTCATCGTAGCCGAAATCCACCGGCAGATTGTCGGTATTCTGCCGCAAGTCATTTCCAAACCCCAGCGGCAGCCGGTAAAAGGCGCTGTAGCTGGAAACCATCGGCTCGTTGTAAAACTGCGAAATGTTATCGTCGGGCTTCATCTCCTGTGGCGAGAAGTCGTAGTCGAAGCCGATTTGATGCTCTTGCTGCCAGAGGTTGTTGTATTGCACCGCCGTGTCCAGCCGCAGCAACGGCGTGCCCGGCGTGGAGTCGTCGTTGATTTCCATGTGCCCGTGTAACGGCAACTGATCCTTGACCTGCAACGTCAGGTCGCTCGTGCCCGGCTCCAGTCCTGGACCGATGACCGGATAAATCTGGCGGTCCTGATTTTGATTGGCCCGGTCGAGTTCCGGCTGAAACCATTTCGTATTCAAAAGGATGTTCGTTTGCAGACTCGGCAAGGCGCGCAAGACATTGTCGGTGCTGAAGTATCGGTTGTTCACCACCTTGATGGTGGCGAGTTTGCCCTCGACCACTTTCACATGCACGATGCCGTTGGTCAGTTTTTGCTGCGGCAGCGTGACGCCGGCGGTCACAAAGCCGAGGTCGTGGTAAAGTAACTGCAAAACTCCCAGACCGTCCCGCACCCGCATGAAATCTACGTTGCCGGTGTAGTTGGACAACACGCCGAATTTTTCCGGCGGCAGGACGCTGTTGTTGCCTTCGATGAGATAACCGCGCACGTCAAACGTCCGGCTTTTGGCCGGTGCATTGGTGACGATGGGCGTTGGCGCGGCAAAAAGATTCTCAATGACCGCCGGCGGATTGGTATCCGCCGCGCGGCCTGCTTGAGTTCTGACGAGCGTGAGCATCATCATGAAGCAAAACCAAAATCTCATTTGCTGTGGTTGTCCTCTCTACAAACTTAAAATCTTGCGGCAGGCCCGTTTCGCCGGACCTGCCGCGCATGGGTGCTGGCCGTGATTTAACGCGCCAGAATATTGTAAAACTCCGCGTTGCCGGTGCTGTTATGGTTGATCGTGTTGATAGTCCCATTGCCAACCAGATTGGTGGTGCCATCCACCGGCCAGGTTGACACCGGACTGCCCAGCGTATTGGTGTAAGCCAGCGTATAAACCGTGCCCACGGTGGTGGTGAACTGAACCGCGCTGACTTTGTTAGAATTGCTGACGGCAGTGATGTTCGACGGACGCGGCCCGGCAACGAACGTCAAGACCCCGTTCGCGGTGATCGTGAAGGTGCCGACCAGATGATCCGGCGGCGGATTGGGGTAGATGCTGGTGGGTTGAATCTGCCAGAAATCCAGAAACCCTGGAATGGTTTGTTGGACGGTGAACGGCGCATGGCCGCCGAACTGGGGTATGCCATTATAATTGCCCCCCGACACAATGTAATCATAGGAAGACGTTTTATACTGGCCGTAGGGATTGATGGAATACGCATTGGTGTCGGCGGTCGGAATGTTGATCGGATACAGCGGCTTGTCGCCGACGGCGCTGATGATGCCATACAAGCTGGAGGTCCAGTCCGCCTGGCTGTCATTGTAAGCCGTGGTGTTGGGTTCCGCGCCGCTCAACCACGCGGTCGGGGTTGCCGCGGACGGGCTGGTGGCGGCCAGCAGGGCGACCTGAACGCCGGTCAAATCCGTCCCGAACGTGGAAGTCACAAGGCTGTTATTCCAGCCGGTGATGGTGGTGGTCCAGCCATTCGTTTGTCCAAGGAACTGGTTCACACTTCCCAGATCAAATTCGATGTCCGGCTGCCCGCTGTTCCGAAATATAAGCAGCAAGTCGCCGTTGTTATAAGTCCACGCCCGCGCCGGCGGCGTTGCCAGCAACGCCAGCAGGGCGAGGGTTGATAGAATTATTCTTTTCATATAATTAAAATTTAGCTGTCAATTTATGTTGGTTGACGCGATTACTGGAAGAAACCCGCAAGCGGTGTAATCTGGCCTCCGTCAAAGCTGCGCTGCACCTGGAGCGACCCGTTCGGAACGAAGTTGTTGCCGAAAACCGGGTAGCTGGGAGTCTGGAACGACGCATTGGTGACGGATTGGTAATACGCATTGATCACCGCCTGTTGGGCCGTCGAAGGCGCACCACTGTTGCCGCTGGCGATGAAATAATAATTTTCATAGCCCCACAGCGGATAGCTGCCGTTGATCACATTCGCCACGGAGTAAGGAACTCCTTCATAGGCGATGGCTCCCAGGCCTTTTTTGAGGTTCTGCACCGCCACGGTTCCGATGGAGTTGGTCAAAATCAGCACGGTGTTTGCCACGGCACCGCCGGAGGACAATCCAGGGTCGGCGCTCACGTCAAGCACCGGCTGGCCCAGACTGTTGGTGTAATAAGAATTGATGCCCGCGGTGTTGTAGATGTTCAGATCAATCTCCGTGCGGACGGCCGCCTCCAGATTGCGTCCCACAAAATAGACATGATTGGTGCTGGTCCCGCCAAAGTAGGTCGCTTGCAACGTGGAGGTTTCCAATGAAACCGCTTGTCGCTGTGTCAGGTTGGTGATGCCGGCGGTGTCTGCGGAATTGGTGTTCTTGATGAATACCAGCGGCACAACATAGGTCGGATAAGCGACCAGGTTGGCGGCGGCGGAACTAATGCCGATGGCGTCCGGTGAAGTCGCCGAGTCAACAAAGGTCGGCACCACTTGATTGCCCAGAATGTTTGTATCACCCAGCCCCGGCGTCTGGCTCACCAGCGCCTCAAGACCATTGACGGCCCCGTTGGCCACGTTGATGTCCAGCGTTATCGCACCATACCCCGACAGCGCATCCCCACGGTAACCTTGGAACCGGCCCACCGGATTGGAGCCGCCGCCAATCACGTTGGTCAGCGCGCCGCCGCTGGCGGTAAAAAAGTTGGTGGCGCGGTCAAAGAGAACGCTTTGACTGGCGCTGCCGCCTTCAATCGTGACGGTCACGTCGGCTTGGAGACTGGGAGTGAATGCCGCACCGGCCAGAGTCAGGCCGACGGCGATGAGGTTTTTCAGATTTAATTTTTTCATTGTATTTTTCGTTTTTTTGGTTTCGGTTTGGTTATGCAATCGAAGATGAAACCTGTGCCTTGGCCTGCCGGAACAGCTCCGCCTGCCCAAGCAGGCGGAAGAATTTCAGCAGCGTCAATGGACGGCTGAAACCGGGCGTCGTTTTACCCACGGTTGCGAATTGCAATGTCACGGTCACAGATTTCTTCTTCACTGAAGAACCTCCGGTGAACCGGTCAGCCCTTAAATTTTCTACGGTTAAACTGGAGCCTCCCCGTTGCGGGGCGGGCAAAATAATCAGACAACTACCAGCGAACTGATGTCATCGGTTTCGGTGCTGACGTCGGCAAACAGCCACGTTGACAGGTAACGTTCCGACGATGACGGCACGACGGCCACGATGGTCTTGCCCTTGTTTTCAGGACGCTTCGCCACCTGCAAGGCCGCCCACACAATCGCCCCGCTGGAAACGCCAATCGGTATTCCGTCCAACTGGTTCACTTCCTTTGAAACCGGGCCGGAATCTTCCTCGCTGACCTGAATCGTCTCATCGAGAATGTTCACGTTAAGATTCGTGGGAATGAATCCCGCACCGATGCCTTGCAATTTATGCGGCCCAGGCGCTCCGCCTGAAATGACCGGCGATTTCGTCGGCTCGACGGCGATGGCCTTGAAAGACGGGTTCAGTTTTTTGATGACTTCCGCCACGCCCGTGATTGTCCCGCCAGTGCCGACACCCGCGACCACAAAATCCACCTTGCCATCCGTGTCGCGCCAGATTTCCTCGGCCGTCGTGCGCCGGTGAATCGCCGGGTTGGACGGATTGGAAAATTGCTGCAGGACCACGCTGTTTGGAATCTGCTTGTTCAATTCTTCCGCCTTGGCAATCGCGCCCTTCATGCCCTTCGGGCCTTCGGTCAGGACGAGTTTCGCGCCCAAAATTTTCAATAGTTTCCGGCGTTCGATGCTCATCGTCTCCGGCATAGTCAAAATCAGCTTCAACCCTTTGGCCGCCGCGGCAAACGCCAGCGCAATGCCCGTGTTTCCACTTGTCGGTTCGATGAGGACGGTGTCCTGGCTAATTGCGCCGGACTTCAGCGCGTCCTCAATCATTGCGACGCCGATGCGGTCCTTGACGCTCGACAGCGGGTTGAAGAATTCGAGTTTGAGCAGCACATCGGCGACCGCGCCGTGTTCTTTCGCCGTGCGGTTCAGCCGCACGAGCGGTGTGTTGCCGATGGTTTCCGTGATGTCATTGTATATGTGTGCCATAACTTTATTTATTGGGTTGATAGATTTGGTCGAAAATACCGCCGTCGGAAAAATGCACCTGCTGCGCTTTTTGCCAACCTCCCGCGACTTCGTTCACCGTGAACAAGTCCACTGGTTTGTAGCGTGTGGCGTATCTGGCGAGAACGGTTTGATTTCTCGGACGAAAATAATGCTGCGCCGCCAGTTCCTGCCCGGCGTCACTGTAAAGGTATTCAAGATACGCCCGGGAAACGGCCTCGGTGTGATGCCGTTGCACGTTGCGATCCACCCAAGCAACGGGATTTTCCGCGAGAATGCTCACCGGCGGAAGCACGACCAGAAATTCGTCGTCGGGAAATTGTTTCTGAACCAGCGCCGCCTCGTTTTCAAAGGTCAGCAACACATCGCCGATGCCACGATCCGCAAAGGTCGTGGTTGCGCCACGTCCGCCGGTGTCGAGGACAGGGACATTAGCGAAAAGTTTCCCTACAAATTCGCGTGCCTGTTTCCCGTCACCGGCGGATTTCTTCAGCGCATATCCCCACGCCGCCAAATAACTGTAACG